>CAVBAX010000021.1:0-14592 GCA_963593105.1 Candidatus Methanomethylophilaceae archaeon
TTCTTAATACTTACTCCTGTAAATATGCAACAACAACCTTGTATTTATCCGTTGCATTTTTATACATAATTGGTGATTATTCAAAAACTTGGGGAGTTTATTTGGCATCGTCATCACCCCCAAACTTACATTTTTATCTTGACTTTTCCAAGTAGTACTTTGAATAAGTGAACACAATAGTGACAAATTTTCACCAAACCATATAAAAAGCTCTCAAATGAGAGCCTTATATATTAATTAAACTAATTCAACAGTTGCTAGTGGAGCATTATCACCACGTCTGATACCAGTCTTAGTTAAACGAGTATAACCACCTTTTCTATCAGCATATTTAGGAGCAACTTCATCGAATAATACTTGAACTGCAGTTTTGCCATCCTTAGTCTTAATATTAGCTAATTCATTAACAGCATGTCTTCTAGCAGCTAAATCACCCTTCTTAGCAGTAGTGATTACGCTTTCTACATAACTTCTAAGTTCCTTAGCCTTGCCTTCTGTTGTTTCAACCTTACCAGTGATGATAAGTTGAGAAGCCATATTTCTAAGTAAAGCCTTACGATGGTCAGCAGTACGACCTAATTTACGATTATGCATAAAACTTTTTCTCCTTACTCAAAATGTTTGAAACTTAAGCCTAAATCAGTTAATTTTTCCTTAACTTCTTTTAAAGACTTCTTACCTAAGTTTCTAACGTGAGCCATTTCATCTTCAGTCTTTTGAGTTAACTCATCAACAGAAGAAATACCAGCTCTTTTTAAACAGTTATATGATCTAACTGTTAAATCTAAATCCTCAATAGACATATTTACTGTCTTTGAATTATTTTCATGAGCCTTTTCAGCCATGACAGATTCAGAATCTTTTACCTTTTGATCAACTTCAGTTAATAACTCTAAATGAGAAATTAGAATCTTAGCAGACAAAGCAATTGCTTCCTTAGGATCAATTGAACCATCTGTAGTAACTTCTACAGTCAACTCATCAAACTTAGCACTTTGGCCAACACGAGTAGGTTCTACCTCATAATTAGCTTTAACAACTGGTGTGTAAATAGCATCAGTATATATAGTGCCTACACCTTGAGAACTGCCTTGATATAATTGTTTGTTTTCAGCAGCAGAAACATATCCTCTGCCATTTCTACAAATTAGTTCCATATCAAGTACGCCACCTTCTTCAAGATGAGCAATTTCAAGATCTGGGTTCAATACCTCAACACCACCTGGAACGATAATATCCTTACCAGTAACTGTGCAAGGTCCTTTAGCATTGATTCTTAAAGTGTAAACATCATCATCCATAATATCAAGAATCAAAGATTTGATATTAAGAATCATCATTGTAACGTCTTCTCTAACACCCTTAATTGATGAGAATTCATGATAAACACCATCAATCTTGATAGAGTAAACAGCGCCACCTGGTAAGCTTGAAAGCATAACTCTTCTTAAAGCATTACCAATAGTAGTACCAAAACCTCTTTCTAAAGGTGAGATAACAAACTTTCCATAATGTTGGTCTTCAACATATTCAGAAATTTTATATTTAGGACGTTCAAATTTTTGCATATGTTACCTCCTTTTTATTAACCTCTAGGTTTCTTTGGTGGACGACAACCATTATGTGGAACTGGTGTAACGTCACTGATAGCAGTAATTTCAAGACCTGCAGTAGCTAAAGCTCTAACAGCAGCTTCTCTACCTGGACCTGGTCCCTTTACTTCTACTTGTACTTTTCTCATTCCATGATCCATTGCACTCTTACCTGCTGCTTCAGAAACAAGTTGAGCAGCATAAGGAGTTGACTTACGTGAACCCTTGTAACCAAGAGCACCAGCACTAGACCAAGATACAACGTTACCAGCTTCATCAGTAATCGTTACAATTGTGTTATTAAATGTTGAGTGAACATGTGCGATACCGCTAGCTATGTTCTTCTTAACACGTTTCTTACGAACTGTTTTTTGTGCCATAACTTACCTCCTACTTCTTCTTGTTAGCTACTGTACGACGAGGTCCCTTACGTGTACGAGCATTAGTCTTTGTTCTTTGACCTCTTACAGGAAGACCTTTTCTATGTCTAATACCACGGAAACAAGCAACTTCCATTAAACGCTTAATATCAAGTTGAGTTTCTCTTCTAAGATCTCCTTCTAATTTGTAGCTATCTAAAGTCTTACGAATAGCATTTAATTGTTCATCAGTTAAATCCTTAACACGGATATCTTCACTGATGCCATTTTCAGCTAAAACTTTTTGAGCAGTTGGTAATCCAACACCATAGATATATGTTAATGATACAACTACGCGCTTATCATTAGGAATATCTACTCCAGCAATACGAGCCATTAAAAATTTCTCCCTTCCTAACCTTGTCTTTGTTTGTGTTTAGGGTTTTCACAAATAACCATTACGCGACCTTTACGCTTAATTACACGGCACTTGTCGCAAATAGGTTTTACAGATGGTCTTACTTTCATCTCTATTTCCCTCCTAGACTACTTATGTCTAAATGTAATACGCCCACGTGTTAAATCGTAAGGTGAGATTTCAACGGTCACTCTATCACCTGGTAAAATGCGGATGTAATGCATGCGGATTTTACCAGAAACGTGAGCCAGGATTTCATGTCCGTTCTCTAGTTTCACCTTGAACTGAGCATTAGGTAAAGTATCAGTTACTATTCCATCAATTTCGATAACATCTTGCTTTGCCAATTTACTTAGTCCTCCTTTGTCAAGATCTTGTAGCCATCACTAGTAATTGCGATGGTATGTTCATAATGAGCAGACATTGAACGCTCCTTATTAACTACAGCCCAACCATCATCTAGTGTAACACAATGAGGCTTTCCCTCAAATACCATTGGTTCAATTGCGATGCACATTCCTGGTTTTAATAGTTCTAAAGTATGAGGTCTACCTACATTTGGAACATAAGGATCCTCATGAACTTGTCTACCTACACCATGTCCAGTATATTCAATTGGAGTCGAATAACCAAACGATTCAACATAAGTTTGAACTGCATTAGCGATATCGCCAACTCTATTACCAGGCTTAGCTTGTTCTAGACCCTTGTATAATGCATCCTCAGTAACTCTACATAAATCAAGAGTACTTTGTGAAACATTACCTACAGTATAGGTCCAAGCACTATCACCATGGTAGCCCTTATAACAGGCTCCAACATCTACAGTAATAATATCGCCATCCTTTAAAATGGTCTTATGATCTGGGATGCCATGTACTAGTATATCATTAACTGAGGTACAAACGGCACCAGGAAATCCATAAAGTCCCTTAAAAGATGGTGTAGCTCCATTTTCTCTTATAACTTGTTCACAAATTTTATCAATTTGCGCAGTTGAGATACCTGGAACTATTACTTCTCTTAATTTTTTATGGACAAGGGCGACAATTGTGCCAGCCCTGTCCATGATTTCGATTTCTCTTTTTGATTTTAGAGTAATCATTAAATTTCCTCTAAAGCCTTCTTAATATCCCTATATACATCTTCTGTTTTTTGATCAGAATTAATATAAGTTACCAATCCAACTTTATCATAATAATCTACAACAGGCTTTGTTTGCTTATAGAAAGCATCAAGTCTCTTGTTTAAAGC
This sequence comes from Candidatus Methanomethylophilaceae archaeon, assembly GCA_963593105.1. Lineage (GTDB taxonomy): Bacteria > Bacillota_I > Bacilli_A > Erysipelotrichales > Erysipelotrichaceae > Colivicinus. The sequence continues at coordinate 3,624 of CAVBAX010000021.1, forward strand.
CTCTACAGTATCATCACTTCTTTGTACAAGCTTGCCACCACACTCATCACATACTCCTTCAACTTTTGAAGGCTTATTTGTAATATGGTAGATCGCATTACAAGTAGGACATACTCTTCTACCAGTAATTCTATCCTTTAAAGCCTCATCATCCATGCTTAGATAGATTACCTTATCTAACTTCATATCAAGCGAAGCTAGAAGCTTATCAAAATCCTCAGCTTGAGCAACAGTTCTAGGATAACCATCGAACAAGAAGCCCTTTGTTAAACTATTCTTTTTGAAATACTCATAAATTACATTATGAATAGTCTCATCTGGAACAAGTTGACCCTTTTCCATAAAGCTCTTAGCTAACAAACCAACCTCAGTTGCATCAGCAATTGCCTCTCTTAACATGTCTCCAGTAGATACATGAACAACATCATAGTCATTAATAATTAGAGAAGACATCGTTCCCTTACCAGTACCAGGAGCACCAATAATTAGAAGATTCATTCTATTTACCTACAAATCCTTTATATTGTTTAGTTGTAAGTTGACCCCTTAATTCCTTGATAGTATCCATCGCAACACCAACCACGATAATGATACCAGTACCACCAAGAGCAGCTCTTTGTGATAAACCAGTTAAAGCACTAACGACATATGGAAGTAATGCGATAAATGTTAACAATATTGCACCAAGACAAGTGATTCTATTAATTACATTAGAAACATATTGCTTAGTTTCTTTACCAGGTCTTACACCTGGAATATATTGTCCTTGCTTACCTAAATCCTCAGCCATCTTCTCTGGATCTACAGTTAGATTTGTATAGAAGAAAGTAAATAGAATAATAAGTATTGCATAGAACAACAAGAACCAAGGATTAGTGAAGTCACATAACTTACTTAAGAAATTATATGCATTTGTGTTAACCCATGACGCAATGATTTGTGGACCTTGAATTAAGGCACTCGCAAAAATTACTGGAATAACACTTGCAGAGTTTATCTTTAATGGTAAGTGATTTAAATCACCCTTAGACTTATTTAATCTTTGAGATGTTGATTGTTGAATAGGAATTCTTCTTTCAGCCATCTGCATTAATACAACAAGCACAATAATAGCGACAAACATTAGACAATATATCACAAATCCTGCCACACCTAGCGAACTAGTTGCACTATCACCAATAAACGTGTTGTATACAAGTTTTAGATTATTTGGCATATCAGCAACAATACCAGCAAAGATAATTACCGAAACACCATTGCCTATACCCTTTGTAGTAATTTGATCACCAAGCCACAATAGGAACATTGAACCAGCTGTAAAAATTACTGAGATATAAGCATAAGACATAAATCCAGGATTATCCACCATACTATATTGACTAGACAATAGTTGTACGATGAAATAACCTTGAACAAGGCCTAAGACAACACCTAGATATCTAGTAATGATATCCATTTGTTGTCTGCCTTTTTTACCTGACTTAGCCATTTCTGTAAGTGCAGGAATAATATCCATACTCAATAATTGAATGATGATACTAGCGGTGATATAAGGACCAACACCTAATGAGAAGATTGACATCTGCTCGATTGATCCACCACCCAACAGTGACATCATATTAAGTAATGAGTTAGCACTTAATGAAATGATTGTATCATTGATACCTGGTGCAGGAATTGCTGAACCAAGTCTATAGATAAACAATATTACTAAAGTGAATAGTATTTTTTTTCTAATTTCTTTATTTTTAAGAAAATCTCCAAAAACACTAATCATACTATTTAGCCTCTACAGTTCCGCCCGCCTTTTCAATAGCTGCCTTTGCGCTAGCAGAAACTTTGTCACACTTAACAGTAAGCTTCTTAGTTAAAGTACCATTTCCTAATACCTTAACACCATCATATTCCTTCTTAACAATGCCAGCTTGCTTTAAAACTTCAGGAGTGATAACTGCGCCATCATCAAACTTTTCTAAAGAATTTAAGTTTACAACAGCATACTCAATTCTTGTGAAGTTAGTGAAACCTCTTTTTGGCATTCTCTTATAGAAAGGAGTTTGGCCACCTTCAAATCCGATAGCAACACCACCACCAGATCTTGCATTTTGACCCTTATGACCCTTACCAGAAGTCTTACCTTGACCACTAGCTGGGCCTCTACCTAGACGTTTAACATCTTTACGAGCACCGTCATTGTATTTCATTTCATGTAAATTCATTTATGTGCCCCCTTATCTAATTTCTTCAACTTTCTTACCACGTAACTTAGCTACGCTATCAACAGTCTTAAGACCCTTTAGAGCAGCAAAAGTTGCTTGTACCATGTTGATAGAAGTTCTAGAACCAGTACACTTAGTAATAACATCTGTGCAACCTACAAGCTCAAGAACATCACGAACAGCACCACCAGCGATGATACCAGTACCTTCACTAGCTGGCTTTAATACTACTTCACCAGCACCATATTCACCAACGATTGGATGTGGTACAGTTCTATAGTTATCTACTAAAGCTACTCTAATAACGTTCTTCTTAGCAGCTTCTGTAGCCTTTCTAATAGCATCTGGTACTTCGTTTGCCTTACCCATACCAAATCCTACTCTACCCTTCTTGTCACCGATTACAACAAGTGCAGAGAAACGCATACGACGACCACCTTTTACGGTTTTAGATACACGATTGATCTTAACTACACGCTCATCGAATTCTTTTTCTTCTCTTGGACGGAAGTTTCTTCTTTGTTTACGATTATCTTTTTCTGACATATGTTTCTCCTAGAACTTTAGACCTGCTTCTCTAGCGGCATCGGCAACAGCCATTACTCTACCATGATATACATAACCACCACGGTCGAATACTACAGTCTCAATATTTTGTGCTAAAGCAAGTTTAGCAATTTCACTACCAACTGCTTTGGCAGCTTCAATATTACTACCATTAGCAAGTTTTAAAGCGATTGAAGATGTTGAAGCGATTGTTACACCCTTTTCATCATCAATCAATTGACAGCTGATGTGCTTGTTTGAACGGAAAACGCTCAATCTAGGACAAGAAGCTGTACCACTAACTTTAGTTCTTAAACGCGCATGTCTTCTTTGACGGCTTAAATTCTTTGATCCCTTATTAATCATACATAACTCCTTTCCTATTAAGCAGCAACTTTACCTTCCTTACGAAGAATCTTTTCATCCTTGTAACGAATACCCTTACCCTTATATGGTTCTGGCTTACGGTAAGATCTAATTACTGCAGCAACTTCACCAACTCTTTGTTTATCAATACCAGAAACAACAATAGTTGTTTGATCTGGACATTCTAACTTGATACCTTCTTCAGCAGTGTAATGGATTTCATGTGAATAACCAATTGTTAAAGTTAAATTTGAACCACTAACAGCAGCACGGTAACCAATACCTTCGATTTGTAGTGTCTTTGAATAACCCTCATGAACACCAACAATCATATTTGCGATAAGTGCACGAGTAGTACCATGAAGTTGCTTTGTATGCTTTTCTTCATTAGCTCTAACACACTTAACTTCGCTACCTTCAATATTGATAGCGATCAATGGACTAAATTGACGAGTTAAAGTACCCTTAGGTCCCTTAACAGTCACCTCATTACCTTCAGACACTGTAATTTCAACACCTGCAGGAATGGTAATCGTTTTATTCCCGATACGTGACATTTATTTCTCCTTTTAATTATTACCAAACGTAGGCAACAACTTCACCGCCAAGCTTATTCTTTCTAGCATCACGGTCAGCCATTAAACCCTTAGAAGTAGATATAATTGCAACACCTAAGCCATTTAAAACTCTTGGTACTGCATCAGCCTTTGCATAAACCTTTAAACCAGGTTTAGAAATTCTCTTAAGACCAGTAATTACCTTTTGGCCATCTGGTCCATATTTTAATTCGATTGTAATTGTCTTATCTTTAGCAGCTTCACCTTCAACCTTATAGTTGTTGATGTAACCCTCAGCCTTAAGGATCTTAGCAATTTCAACCTTCATCTTACTAGCTGGAATAACTACAGTTTCATGTCCTGCATTTAAACCATTTCTGATTCTAGTAAGCATATCCGCAATTGGATCTGTCATATTCATCATGTTTGCTTCCTCCTTTACCAGCTTGCCTTCTTAACTCCAGGGATTTGGCCCTTATAAGCCAATTCTCTAAAGCAGATACGACATAATTTGTATTTTCTTAATACAGAATGTGGACGACCACATCTTTCACATCTTGTGTAAGCTCTAGTAGAGAACTTAGCAGGACGATGTGCTTTAACTTTCATTGATGTCTTTGCCATAGTTCCCTCCTTATTTAGCAAAAGGCATGCCAAGTTCTGTTAATAAGTCCTTAGCTTCCTCATTTGTCTTAGCACTAGTTACGATAACGATATCCATACCTCTTACCTTATTTACCTTATCATATTGGATTTCAGGGAAGATAATTTGTTCCTTAACGCCTAGTGTATAGTTACCTCTACCATCAAAAGCAGTATTACTTACACCATGGAAATCTCTTACACGAGGAAGAACTACAGACACTAACTTGTCCATGAATTCATACATCTTTTCACCACGTAAAGTAACCTTACAGCCAATTGGCATACCTTCTCTTAATTTGAAGTTAGCGATTGACTTCTTAGCCTTTGTGATAACTGGCTTTTGACCAGCGATAGCAGTTAAATCAGCAACTGCTTCATCAAGTGCCTTAGGATTAGCAACAGCCTCACCAACACCTAGATTGATAACGATCTTTTCAAGTGCAGGAATTTGCATAGCTGAAGTATAATTGTGCTTCTTAACTAAAGCAGGCTTAACTTCATTAATGTATCTTTCTTTTAAACGATTCATTATTATTCTCCTTCTTTAGCTTTCTTAGTTGTCTTCTTAGAAGTCTTCTTCTTAGCCTTCTTGCCCTCATCAAGCTTTACATTACTTGCATCAACAGGCATTTCCTTATCAACAATTCCACCATCAGGATTGATTTGATTAGGCTTTTGGTGTTTCTTTCTAACGTTTACACCTTCAACAATAACCTTATTTGTCTTAGGGAAAACAGCCTTTACTTCACCAACAGTACCCTTGTCTTGTCCAGCTATGACCTGAACTTTATCACCTTTTTTAATTTTCATAAATTCAGATCCTCCTATAATACTTCTGGTGCTAGAGAAACAATCTTCATAAAGTCTCTATCACGAAGTTCTCTTGCCACTGGCCCGAAGATACGAGTACCTAGTGGAGTCTTATCATCCTTAATGATAACTGCAGCATTATCATCAAACTTAATATAAGAACCATTTTCTCTGCAAATACCATACTTAGTTCTTACGATAACAGCCTTAACAACTTGGCCCTTCTTAGCACTTCCGCCTGGAGCAGCTTCCTTAACAGAACATACAACGATATCACCGATATTACTTGTCTTTCTGTTTGAACCACCTAGACATCTGATTACTAGTAATTCTTTAGCACCTGTGTTATCAGCTACCTTTAATCTCGATTCATTATGTATCATAATAGCCTCCTATAGAATTACTGCCTTTTCAACAATTCTCAATAAACGGAAATGTTTGTCACGGCTTAAAGTTCTAGTCTCAACGATTTCAACTGTATCGCCAACCTTAGCTTCATTGTTTTCATCGTGAGCCTTAAATTTACGAGAGAATTTTGTTTGCTTACCATAAAGTGGGTGAGCTTTTTTCTCAGAGATTTCAACAACGATAGTCTTATCCATCTTGTCAGAAACTACAACACCACGTAATACACGCTTAGTATTTTTTCTTTCCATTAGCTAGCCCCCTTACTTGCTTTCTCTTTCTTTTAAAACTGTTAAGATTCTAGCGATTGATTTCTTTAATTCTCTAATACGCATAGGATTTTCAACAGTACCTGTAGCCTTTTGAAATCTAAGGTCGAATAATTCTTTCTTAGCTTCATCTAAAGACTTTAGTAATTGTTCATTTGACATATCTCTAATTTCTTTAACGTTCATAATTATTCTCCCTTCTTAATAAATTTGCACTTAACTGGAAGCTTATTAGCAGCAAGTCTAAATGCTTCTCTAGCTGTTGCCTCATCAACACCAGCGATTTCAAACATAACTCTGCCCCTTTGAACAACGGCAACCCAGCCTTCAGGAGCACCTTTACCAGAACCCATACGTACTTCAAGTGGTTTCTTAGTAATTGCAAGTTGTGGGAATATTTTAATCCAAACATTACCACCTCTGTTCATGTAACGAGTCATAGCAACTCTGGCTGCTTCGATTTGGTTATTAGAGATATATGCACCAGTCATAGCAACTAATCCATATTCACCATAAGCAATCTCAGTACCAGCTTTAGATCTACCTTCGTAGCTCAATCTATGAGGACGACGGTATTTTGTTCTTTTAGGCATTAACATTATGCGACATCCTCCTTAACTTCACTTGCAGGAGCTTCAACAGCTTCAGCCTTTACTTCAGTATTAGCATTGTTGTTTCTGTTGAAATTTCCTCTTCTGTCATTTCTTCTTCTATCTCTTCTACCATTTGGATTACCCTTTGGTTTTTCAGGTTCTTTTACCATTTCACCTGGTAATACTTCACCACGACAAATCCATACTTTAACACCAAGTTTACCATATGTTGTCATTGCTTCTTCCCAAGCAAAATCAATATCAGAACGAAGAGTATGTAGAGGAACTACACCTTCAGAATATCCTTCTGTTCTTGCGATATCAGCACCACCAAGTCTTCCAGAAACAGCAGTCTTGATACCCTTTGCGCCAGCTCTCATTGAAGATTGAATTGCTTTCTTTTGAGCTGTACGGAAAGATTGTCTTTCTTCTAGCATCTTGCAAATCTTTAATGCAACAAGTCTAGCATCTAAATCAGGATTAGCAACTTCAACAACGTTGATGTTGATTTCCTTATCACCAGTTAATTTAGCTAATTTTTTCTTAAGTGTTTCGATCTTTTCGCCCTCGTTACCAACAAACATACCAGGACGAGCAGTTCTAATAATTAGGTTGACACGGTTCTTACTTCTTTCGATTTCAACTCTGCTAACTAAGCAATCTGCACAATCAGCGAAAATTGTCTTACGAATCTTAATATCTTCTTGTAGTAAGTTGCCATATTCTTTTTCAGCGTACCATCTTGATTCCCAATCTCTGATGACGCCGACTCTCATTCCAATTGGACTAACTTTTTGACCCATATCTAACCTCCTTATCTTTCATCAACAACCACTGTAATGTGGCTTGTTCTTTTCATAATTGGGGTTGCTCTACCCTTAGCACGAGGCATCCATCTTTTCAATGTAACACCTTCGTTTGCGAAACACTCTTTAACATATAATTTTGATTCATCTTGTTGATGATTATGAGTTGCATTAGCTATTGCACTCTTTAATACTTTTGAAACATCCTTAGCTGCATGGTTTGGAGTAAACTCTAAAATACCAAGAGCTTCATTTACATCTTTACCTTTGATAAGATCTAAGACGATTCTTACTTTTCTAGAAGGATGTCTAATAGTTTTAGCTGTAGCTTTAACTTCCATTTTTACCTCCCTTAAGCCTTCTTATCGTCGCTTCCATGTCCACCGAATTTTCTAGTTGGAACAAATTCACCAAGTTTTTGACCAACCATATCTTCAGTTACATAAACAGGAACATGTTCCTTACCATTGTGAACTGCAAATGTATGTTCTACAAAGCTAGGGAAGATTGTTGATCTTCTTGACCAAGTTTTAATAACTTCTTTTTTGTTGGCAGCATTTAATGCTTCAACCTTTTTCATTAGATGTTCATCACAGAAAGCACCTTTTTTCAAACTTCTTGCCATTATTAATTTCTCCCCTTTCTACTATTTATCATTTCTTCTTCTGATGATTAATTCACTAGAAGCCTTCTTTTGTTTACGAGTCTTAACACCCATAGCCTTCTTACCCCAAGGAGTCATAGGAGACTTACGACCGATAGGACACTTACCTTCACCACCACCATGAGGGTGATCAACTGGGTTCATGGCAGAACCTCTTACTGTAGGCTTAACACCCATCCATCTAGTTCTACCTGCTTTACCAAGATTTACTAGATTGTAGTCTTCATTACCAACAACACCAACTGTTGCACGGCAATTGCCAAGGATTCTTCTCATTTCACCACTTGCTAAACGAAGTGTAACGTATTTTTCTTCAATTGCTAGAATTTGAGCACTAACACCAGCAGCTCTAGCAATTTGTCCACCCTTACCAGGTTTTAATTCGATATTGTGAACGATAGTACCTTCAGGCATGTTTCTCATTTCAAGTGCATTACCTACTTTGATATCTACCTTTTCACCAGAAATTACGCTCATACCTACTTCTAAGCCCTTAGGTGCTAAGATATATCTTTTTTCACCATCAGCATAGCTAATTAAGCAGATATTACAGTTTCTATTTGGATCATATTCGATAGCCTTAACTGTACCCTTGATACCATCTTTATTTCTCTTGAAATCGATAACACGGTAAAGTTGTTTATGACCACCACCGATATGTCTTGTTGTGATTCTTCCTGTATTGTTACGACCACCAGATTTGTTGAAGCTAACAGTTAAGCTCTTTTCAGGCTTTGTCTTTGTAACTTCATCAAATGTAAGACCGGTCATCCCACGTCTACCAGGAGTAGTTGGCTTATATTTTTTAATCGCCATTTTAAATTTTTCCTCCTAAATGCAATTTTTCCGGAAATAGCATTATTCTTCCGATAATTTATAGATTACTTATCAGCTAAGATATCGATCTTGTAACCGTCTTTTAGCTTTACGTAAGCCTTCTTTACTTGGTTAGTTTCGAAATGATACTGACCATATTTACCCATTCTCTTTTTCTTAGTTGGGCAATTTACAACATTTACTGAAGCAACCTTTACATTGAAGATTTCTTCAATAGCTTGCTTAATATGAATCTTGTTTACACCTTTTTTAACTTCAAATACTACTGTGTTATTTGTATCTGAAACATTCATAGTCTTTTCAGTTACAATAGGAGCAATGATAATATCTCTAGCATTAGTCATTTGATAAAACCTCTCCAATCTTCTTAGCAGCTTCTGTAGTGATTACAAGCTTATTAGCATTTTGAAGATCATAGATATTTAAACCTTCAACTGTAACCATTTCAACATTACCGAAGTTTCTTGAGCTTAAGTAAGCATTTTCGAAATCTTCATTAACATCTACAACTACAAGAACTTTTCTATCAAAGCCGAAAGCACTTAATACAGCCTTGAAATCCTTAGTCTTAGGATTAGCGAACTTAACATCTTCAACAACAGTTAAGTTATTGCCTGTAGCCTTAAGAGTAAGACCACTTCTTAATGCAAGTCTTCTAACCTTACGATTTAACTTGAATGTATGAGATCTAGGTGTAGGACCAAAAGCGATACCGCCGCCTCTATATTGAACAGCTCTAGAAGAACCTTGTCTTGCTCTACCTGTACCCTTTTGTCTAAATGGCTTCTTACCACCACCTGATACTTCACTTCTTGTCTTAACTTTATGAGTACCTTGTCTTAAAGATGATTGTTGTCTTAACACAGCATCGAATATTGCTTGTGTATTAACTTCTACACCAAAGACACCATCAGCTAATTCAATATCGCCTACTTTTTCAGCCTTTAAGTTATATACATCAAACTTAGCCATGGATTAGCCCTCCTTCTTTCCTAATAGAACTTTTGGTTCTACATGTTTTTTATTCTTTACAGTTGTCTTAACTACAACTAAGCCCTTCTTAGGTCCTGGGACATTGCCTTTAATTAACATATAATTTGCCTCAGCATCAACCTTGATAACTTCTAGATTTTGATTTGTTGTAGTTTCGCATCCCATATGTCCTGGCATTGGTGTATTCTTTTCGATACGACCATTGTTACGACCTGTAGTAGCTAGAGAACCTACACTTCTATGTACTGGACCAGTACCATGAGTTTCTCTTAAAATGTGGTGGTTATGTCTTTTAACAACACCAGTGTAGCCTTTACCTTTTGAAACGCCTGTAACATCTACAATGTCACCAGCGGAAAAGATATCAACTTTAATTTCTTGTCCAACTTCAACGTTCATTAATTCATCAGCTCTAACTTCCTTAACGAACTTCTTAGGACTAACGCCAGCCTTCTTAGCATGGCCAATTTCTGGCTTAGTAGCACGAGCTTCCTTCTTGTCTTCTAGACCAAGTTGTAATGCTTCATAACCATCTGTTTCCTTTGTTTTCTTTTGTAAAACAACATTTGGTTCACATTCAACTACAGTAACAGGAATTAATGCTCCATCTTCTGTGAAGACTTGAGTCATACCAAGCTTTCTTCCAAGTATTCCTTTCATGATGTCACCTTTCTTTATAATTTGATTTCAATATCAACGCCACTAGGTAATTCTAGACGACTTAAGGCATCAATCGTCTTAGCACTAGGGCCAATGATTTCGATTAGTCTTTTGTGTGTTCTGATTTCGAATTGTTCACGAGAATCCTTATATTTATGAACAGCACGTAAAACTGTAACCACTTGCTTTTCAGTTGGTAGTGGAATTGGACCAACGACCTTCTTAACGCCGCCATCTTCTGCAGCCTTAACAATCTTTTCAGTTGCTAAGTCCAAAGATCTGTGTTCGTAAGCTTTTAACTTAATTCTTACGTTATTCTTTGCCATGAATTTTTCCTCCTTATATTCATTAACCAAGCTAAATATAAGCTTAGTAACTTGCTCCAAGTGAGTTCCCTGGTTATCACACAGACACACAGGTATCAGTGTGCCAGCAATCTCCCATATCACCGCAAGCGCTCAATTATTCTATATGTTTTAACACTAATTTTCAATACTAAATTTTCAAAAAATGCGATTTTTTCTACATTTTTTTAAATATGTAAGTTCAACTGTTTTAGGTGTGCCATATTTTCTTATTAAAACTATTAATTTTTAATA
>CAVBAX010000022.1:0-14512 GCA_963593105.1 Candidatus Methanomethylophilaceae archaeon
TATAATGTCGTAAAAGACTTATGTGAGCTAATTCAAGATAAGACAAACTATGAAACAATAATCGATAGACAAGAAGCTATTGAAAAAGCTATAAATATGGCAAATGAAAAAGATTTAGTCATGATACTTGGTAAAGGCAATGAAGATTGGCAAGAAATTAAAGGTGAATTTATTGAGTTTAATGATATAGAAAAAGCAAAAGAAGCAATTAAAAATAAGCTAAACAAAAAGTAATGCATCAGCATTACTTTTTTATCTTTGATTAGCGTTATATTTCTTATTAAGTTCTTCTAGAATCTTATTATGAGGAACATCGATATCAGATGCTTTTAGAGTCTTTGAATTATCTTCATAGACAATATTTAAAGATACTGATTTAAAGCCATCCGCAATATGTTCTCCCTTGTAGATGTCAAATACCTTAATCGACTTAACTAGAGCTCCACCTGCTTTTTTAATAACTTTAATAAGTTCATCGGCCTTAATATCTTCACTTAAGACGATTGAGATATCTCTAGAAATAGATGGATACTTATTTACTATAGGTGCATGAGTTTTACTTGGCTTAGAATTAATTAATTCATTTAAAACTAATTCACAATAATAGGTATCTTTTAGTTTTAACTTCCCTTCAAAAGTTGGATGAAGTTTACCTAAAATACCAATGGTTTTATTATTCATTTTAATTAAACAAGAAATACCTGGATGAAAATGAACATCATCCTCTGTATTTTCAACAACTTGAACCCTGCCTTTTTCAAAACCTAGCTTATCTAAAAGTCCCATTACAAGTCCTTTTAAGACATAGAAATCAGCTTTCATTTCAACATGCTTAATTTCACTATTTAGATATGTTCCATTTAATACAACACCAAGTCTTTCTTCGGCATGGTCATCAAAATAAACAGAAGATAATTCATAGATATTAACATTAGAATTATAGTGACCTAAATTATAAGATAAAGTCTCTAACATAGAGCTCATTAAAGAAGTACGTATATATTTTCTATCTTCTGATAATGGTGATAACAACTTAACTGCTTCACCATTTTTAAGTAAGGCATTATCTTTATAGTTATCAGAAACTAAAGTATAAGTTCTAACTTCACTTAGACCATTGTACATAAAGTAGTTTCTAATTGTACGACGCATGACTTGAGCAGTAGTAAGTCTACCTACAGTTTGTGGCATATAAGGAAGTGTGGACTTTAAATCATCAAAATCGGTTAAACGACAAATTTCTTCATCAATATCTTCTCTAATTAAGATGTCGGTTCTATAACTTGGAATAAAACATTTAAAGTTTTCTTTTTCACTTTCAAAGCCAAAGTCTAAGGCCTTAATAACCTCTTCCACTTCTTTCATTTCATACTTTTTACCAATCAGAGTATTTAAATGCGTTAATGTTTCTTCTACTACTACAGGAGAATAATTATCACTTCCTGCTTCCACAGTCTTTTCTAAATCCTTTGCGTCTGCATACTTAATCAAAAGTTCAATAGCCCTGTCCATAGCCTTTATTTGAGCTAGAGGTTCTAGACCTTTAGAATATCTAGCAGCAGCTTCTGTTTGTAGGCCTAAACGATTGCTGGTACGTCTAATTTGAGCATGGTCAAAGCAAGCAGACTCTACAATAATTGAACTTGTATCATCTAAAATCTTTGTTGCATCACCACCCATAATACCAGCGATGCCAATAGGATTACCATCAGATGTGATCATTAAATCACCTTTTTCAATATTATAGGTGATACCATCAAGTGCTATATATTCGCCTTCATAATCATCTTTTACTGTAATGTTTCTATTAGGATTACTTCTTAAATCATAAAAGTGCATTGGTTGACCTGTTTCAAGCATTACAAGATTGGAAATATCAACCAAATTATTAATGCACTTGATGCCATTAGACTTAAGAATTTCCTTAATCCAATCAGGTGATTCTTTAATAGTAACTGAATTTATAACTTTAGCTAAAAAATGAGGACAATTCTTAGAGTCAATTTCTAATTTAAAATTTGTATTATCACCTATATCACTTGCACCCTTAAATTCAGGAAGAACACAAGGTCTTCTTAAAATAGCACCCATTTCCTTAGCCATATAAAACATTGCCAAACAATCAGGTCTATTAGCATAGATTGACATATCAAAAATTGTATCATCATAGCCTAGTTTAGCTAAAATATCTGTATCACCTACTTCAAATGAATCATCTAATTCTTCAATGCCGGTAAAAGAACAAGAATCATCATCTAAAAGTTCCTTATCAACGCCAAGTTCTAATAAAGAACAAAGCATGCCATTACTTTCTTGGCCTCTTATAACGCCTTTTTTAATAGTGCCGCCAGGTAACACAGCCCCATCTTTAGCAACAATTACTTTAAGTCCAGCACGACAATTAGGTGCACCACAAACAATATTTAATACTTCATCACCAACATCTACAGTCGTCAAATGTAAATGGTCAGAATCTGGATGATCAGTGCATGTTAATACTTTACCTACTACAAGGTTAGTTCCTTGTCCAATCTTAACTACATCTTCAACTTCAAAACCAGCTTTAACTGCCTTGTCCATTATTTCTTCAGTACTTAAATCTTTTATATCGATAAATTTACTTAACCAATTTAAACTTAATTTCATAATCAATTACCTCTTTTAAAGCCATTTAAGAAACGTAAATCATTTGTATATAAATCTCTTATATCCATGATTCCATACTTTAGCATCGCAACTCTTTCAAGACCTACCCCGAAAGCGAAACCTGTATATTTTTTAGAATCAATGCCAGCTGCTTGTAAAACATTAGGATGTACCATACCAGAACCTAAAATTTCAATCCAACCAGTACCCTTACACATCGCACAACCCTTACCACCGCAATTATGGCATGTCATATCTACTTCAAAAGATGGTTCAGTAAATGGGAAATATGAAGGTCTAAATCTAATCTTGGCATCATTTCTAAACATTTGATGTATCATTAATTCCAATGTCCCTTTTAAATCAGCGACTGTAATATTTTCACCAATAACAAGTCCTTCACATTGCATAAATTGATGAGAGTGAGTTGCATCATCGTCATCTCTTCTATATACCTTACCAGGACAAATTACTTTTATTGGTAATTTATCAGCATCTTTTTCAAGTACTCGCATTTGAATAGCGGTAGTTTGTGATCTTAAAAGTCTATTAACATCAACATAGAAAGTATCTTGCATATCTCTTGCAGGATGACCCTCTGGTGTATTGGCGCGTGTAAAATTATATTCATCATATTCAAGTTCTGGGCCTTCAGCCACGTTATAGCCCATACCAATAAAAATATCTTGTAATTCTTCTTCAACAAGGGTTAAAGGATGAAGAGTACCAGTAACTGGCACATATTCATCAAGGGTAATATCTACTTTTTCTTTTTCTAATTGAGCCTTTAATAAAGCAGAATCTAAAACTTCTTTTTTAGACTCTATAGCGCTTGTAACCGAAACTTTCAAATCATTTACAAGTTGGCCAAACTTTGGCTTTTCTTCAGGACTTAAATCCTTCATTTGGCTCATTAAACTGCTTATTTTACCTTTCTTGGAAAGATATTCAATTCTTAGTTCTTCTAAAGCCTTTGAATCCTTAATTTCTTCAATCGCATCTAGAGCTTCTTGTTTAAGTGTTGATAAATCATTCATAACATTTCTCCTAACAAATAAAAAACCGCGACTAGGAACGAAAAATCGCGGTACCATCCTAATTCAGCAAATGCTGCACTTATAACTATAACGCGTTACCGGGCAATAGCCACTTTTAAAAGAGTGAATTCACTAATCTAGTTTAAGAAAGCTTTCACTATCCTTTCCTCGCTAATAAACGTTAATAAGCTACTATTTCTTTACTGTTTTACCTATTAATAATAACATAAAAAGATAGGTTTCCCTATCTTAATACGTAAAGTTTAACTAAATCTTAAGCACCAAAATCAACTTTGATACCAGGACCCATATTACTAGAAACTGTAACACCAGTAACATAAGCACCCTTAACAGCTGCAGGTCTAGCCTTTAAGATTGCACTTCCTAAAGCATTAAAGTTAGCTTCAAGATCTTTTGAATCAAAACTTACCTTACCAAGTAGACAGTTAATATTGCCATCCTTATCTACACGGTATTCAACCTTACCTTTTTTGATTTCAGAAACTGCACCAGCAACATTTGGAGTAACTGTACCAGTCTTAGGGTTTGGCATTAAGCCCTTAGGACCTAAAATCTTACCTAACTTACCTAGTTCACCCATCATATCTGGAGTAGCTACGATTACATCAAAATCGAACCAGCCACCTTTAATCTTATCAAGGATTTCCTTGTCACCAACATAATCAGCACCAGCATTCTTAGCTTCTTCCATCTTAGCACCTTGAGTAACAACCAATACTTTTTGGCTTCTACCAGTACCAGCAGGAAGTACCATAGCACCACGAATTTGTTGATCAGCATGACGAGGATCAACATTTAACTTAAATGAAACTCTTACAGGAGCATCATATTTAACAGTGCTAGTCTTCTTTACAAGTTCGAAAGCTTCTGAAGTAGAATACTTCTTATTCTTTTCGATAAGACTTAATGCATTATTATAACCTTTTGATCTCTTCATGATTAACCCTCCACTTTAATGCCCATGTTTCTTGCAGTACCTTCAATGATTCTCATTGCAGCTTCTACATCATTAGCATTTAAATCAGGCATCTTGTACTCAGCAATTTCTTGTAATTGAGCCTTAGTAATCTTACCAGCTGTAACAGTGTTTGGAGTACCACTTGCCTTTGAAATATTAGCAGCCTTCTTTAATAAGAATGCAGCAGGAGTTGTCTTAAGCACAAAATCAAAAGACTTGTCTTCGTATGCAGTAATAACAACAGGAACGATATCGCCATGTCTATCCTTAGTTAAGTCATTGAACTTAGTACAGAATTGAGGCATGTTAATACCAGCACTTGCAAGAGCAGGACCTGGTTTAGCTTGACCAGCTGCAAATTGCAACTTACAGATTTTAGCAACTTTCTTTGCCATATTTTTTCCTCCTTATGGTTGTGGGTATAACGGAGTAGTTGCACTCCTTCCACAGACCTAAATATTTTATTATTTAATCGCCTATTTATCAATAGTAATTTTATTTTTCATTTAAAAAGTCAAGATTACTCCTGACTTTATTCAATATTAAATTTAATAATTCTAGAACCTAGTCTTTCCGAATCAATCGCAAGATATGCTTCTCCTTTTGATTTGGTCTTGACATAAGTGCCACTCATTCCTCCACTTGTGCAAATAACATCTGGTCCTATGATTTCGATATTGTCTGAACAAGATAAATATAGTATTTCACTTGCGTAATTTGCAAGTTCATCATATTCATTTAAAACCTTAAGACGAATAGCTGCCACATCATATGTTTTACCCTCTTTTAAAGATTCACTAGATACTTTAACATCTAAGTGCAATTTATGATTTGGTCCTTTAGTAACCGACTTAACAACTTCGCCATCTTTTATCGCATCAAAACGATATGTAAATGCTACATTTCCCCAACCAGATAAATATACATTATATAGACGAGTTGCCTCTTCCATACTAACGCGATTTACAGCCATAAGTTTAGCCATTTTTAATTTATATTTAATTGGTAAATTATCCACACCATATTTAAGACACGCTAATAAGCATGCCTTTATTTCATCGGCAACTTTAGGACTATATCCCTCATTATCTTTGATTAAATCGCCAATCAAATCATCTATTTCAAAACAAGGATGAGGTAAAGCTGAATAAGTAGGACTAGGATAAAATTCCTTTACAAACTGATCATTTTTGTATAATTTAATTGAATCAGCATTTGAGAATGCATAAACATTATCATTTACACCACCTGGATATTCACCTATTTCCATTGAACTAGATACTTCTAATACTGGGTTCGAATCGTTTTGTGAGGCATAAACATAAGCCGCCATCTTAGGATTTCTAAAATAATCCATTACGCCATGGTAACAAATTGTATCACCTGAACCAAAATTACCATGGGTATTATAATCAAACATACACCAGCCAGTTCCACCAGCTACACCCTCTTTTTTATAAATATCATTTAATACTTTCATATGACGCAACGCATGCTTTGCTCGATGTGAATAATCATCAAATGCTTTAGTTGGATACATATGGCCATTAAATTCAGAAATATAATAGCCCTTGTTCATATTAGAAGTTCCTGCTTTTTTATCAATGATGCCATCGCCTTCAAAATTTCCTGAAAACGAGAAATCATTGAAAGAATAAACATCTTCTAAAAGGTTTGATTTTCTTAAAAATCTTACACCACTTGTTTGACGATATTTATCTAGTTCATGTGCTAGTTTATTTGTTTTTTCATAGAAGGCATCATCATCTTGCGATTCATTAATCCTTACACCCCACAAGATAATCGACGCATGATTGCGATATTGTAAAATCATTTCTGCTTCATTGATTAAAGCTTGTTTTTTCCATTCCTCATCGCCAATATGTTGCCAACCAGGAAATTCAGTAAAGACAAGTAAACCCAATCTATCGCATTCATCAATAAAAGCTTGTGATTGAGGATAATGCGAAGTTCTCACAACATTACATCCTAGTTCTTCTTTTAAAATTCTAGCATCTTCTCTTTGCATAGAATCAGGCATCGCATATCCTACATAAGGATAAGATTGATGTCTGTTTAAACCTCTAAGTTTTAATAAACTTCCATTTAAATAGAAACCATCTTCTTTAAATTCACATGTTCTAAAGCCTATATTTACCTTATATTCACTTTTATCCATTTTGACAATAAGTTCATATAACTTAGGATTAGCAATTGACCATTCAATCACATTATCTATTTTTAATAAATAATGATTTTTACGCTCAAGCTTTACACCATAAATTTTATTATCATCATCTTTTAGTTCGACGCTAATATTTTCAGCTAGTTGTTTCCCATTATAAGCAATAGATAAATCAAGATAATATCCATCATCTTTTTTTATAGGAGCTGCATAAACATCTTCGATAAAATTATTAGGTACAGTTTCGATATAGACATCTCGATATAAACCACCATAACAAAGATAATCAATAGAACCGCCAAATGGTGGAATATTTAAACTTTCATGACTATCAAGTTTTATAACTAACAAGTTATCTGCATTCTTTTTTAGTTCATTAGTGATTTCAAACTTAAAAGAAGTGTAACCTGAATTATGTTCACCAATTAATTTGCCATTAAGATATACTTCTGCCTTATGAGCAGCGCCATCAAAGTTAATAAATACTCTTTTATCTTTATAACTTGTTAAATACTTGATGTTAGTCCTATATCCTGCAACCATTTGAAAGCTATCAATATCAACATAGTTAAAAGGAAGTTCTTTAAAAGTATGAGGAATTCTTACTTTAGGAAATCTGCCCTTACCTTGTAAAAAATCTTTTGAAAATTCTTCAGTAAAAGTAAAACTATTATTTAAATACTGTCTCATAATTCAATCCTAATTTCCTTTTCTATTTCTTCATCTTTATACTTAACACAAACCACATTATTATCTAAAGTTACACTAGTCGCTTTGCCCTTGAGACTAACTATCTTTTTATATAAAGTTTTCTTTTCATCATCATATTTACTAGCATCATCACTTGTGAATAATACCGATCCAAATAAGCCATTGATAATTGCCAGCTTTTGTTTTTCTTCAGCGGTTAAAGAAACATTTTCATCTCTTAAAATAAAAACATCTGGATCATTTAAGAAAGCTCTATTATCAAGTTGTCTTCTAAAAATTGTATCAATCATTGTACGCTTTGTGGAATTTCTTTCCATATGCATATGTTTCATATAGAAGACATCATCATATTTTAAAGAAACATCACAACCTATTCGACAATAATCAACTCTACCAAAAGCGGATGCCAATGGCACGCCACAGCCTAATATTAATTTATCAGCACATAATTGTCTTAACAATTTCATTCCATCAGCCATGATTTGTCCTCTTGGTTTATCTTTTCTATTTAAGACACATGCGCTATACAAAAAATCAAGTTTAACTAAATCAAAGCCCCAATCATTAAACACAGTATCGAATACTTGTTTTAAGTATTGTCTTACCTCGATCTTATAGATATCTAAGCCATAGAAACTACTCCAGTTACTACCGCAAGCATATGGATTACCATTGCCATCTTTAACAAACCAATCAGGATGTTGTCTAAATAATAATGATTTTTTTTCAGCCGAGAAAGGCGCTAACCACAAACCAGCCTTATAACCCTTTTCATGAATCATATCAACAACTGGTTTAAGTCCCTTAGGAAACTTATTTGGATCAACTACTAGCCAATCACCAACATAGGTTTCATAGCCATCATCAATTTGAAAAACATCAATATTGCTATCCAACTTTTCTATTCCTTCTAAATCGTTTTTGATAGAATTTTCAGAAATATTTTGGTAATGATTGTACCAAGAAGTATAGCCATTAACTGGTTTACATTTTGGTTTTTCTATTTTCATTAGTTCAAAATATTTATCAAACACTTCATCTTCTTTACCATTTAAAGCACAAAAATCAATGGCGGTAAATGAATCAAAAGCTTCATAACCTTTTAAATCCGGCTTAATAATAAGCTTATCGTGATCGTATATAAAACATGTAAAAGCGAAATCTTCATTTAGAGAGCCAAACAAACGATAGTTATCATTATTTCTTACATATAAATAAGACCAACCATGATTATAGCCTTCAACATTTTTGTATTCAGCAAAATCATAATCGCCATATCTATCAAAATAATATTTCTTTAAAACAAGTGGCTTTAAGGGAATTTCATTAATGCCAGGATTTCTAGTATGCTTATCAGCTTCATATGAATATGTCCAATCAGAATAACCATTAAAGAAAATGCGATCACTTGCTTCTAGTGGGAAATCGTTTTCCAAATAGATTTCATCTATTAGTACTTTATTTTTTGGATAAATCTTCAAGGCAATGCGAGAACTTGTTACATCAATCAAATAAGAAATATTTTCATCTTGATCAGATATCTTATTATCAACATCAGCATTTAAAGTAAACAATGTATTGTTTATATAATATTTAATCGTTAGTAACATCTTATTTCACCTTATAAAAACTACGATTATCCATAGCGAATACTCTAGGCGAGAATTCACCAGGTTTGACATCCGCTAATGCCTTATTAATGATTTCCACCTTGGCATCAATATTATCAATATAGGTTAAAAGTTCTGCTTCTAAAGTTTCTGGAAGAATTGGTGAGCCATATTCATATTGACCATGATGAGATAAAATCATATGTCTTAAAACTAACAATTCTTCTGAGTCTTCTAGCTTTAGTTCCTTGCCTATTTCAAGAAGTCTAGCATCCATTATAGAAATATGGCCAAGTAATTTACCAGCTGTAGAATATTCTGTTACAAATGGGCTTACAAATTCTTCAATCTTGCCTAAATCATGTAATATGACTCCAGCCAATAAATAGTCTTTATTAACTGTTGGATAGATTTCCGCTATCGCCATCGCTAATTTAATCATTCCTGAAGTGTGAGTTGCCAATCCACCGATAAAGTTATGATGAATCTTGCTTGCTGCAGGATAAGTATAAATATCATTATCATAATAATTTAACATCGCAGTTACAATGCGTGATATATTATCATTCTTGATTTGATTTACACCATCGCCAATATTACTTCTTAAGACATCTTTTGGAATCGGAGAGGCGCTGACATAATCTAACATGTTAATATCACTTTGAGAAAGCGGAAATACTTTGATTACTTTAGCTTGCAAATTATTACGGTACATATTTATTTCTAATTCAAAATTAAATACTTTACCAGCTGATAATAATTTTTCTATTTCACTTTTTACATCCCACATTTTAGCATCTATAGATTTTGAACTATCTTGTAAGATGAGTGACAAATAAGGAGCACCAGAATTAGTTACACCCTTAGTTAAAGAAGATACTAATAAATTAGTATTAACATGATCACCATCTTTAAAATCTTTTACTAATACTTTTTCCATATACTATAACTCCATTTCATTAATCAAAGCATATATATCCTCAGCCACAAATCCTCTTGAAGCTAAATAGAGATATATTTTGTTTCTAAGTTCTGTATTTTCATACTTTTTTTCATATTTTTTCAAAGCCTTATTAGCTTCTTTTCTAAGCAATTCTTTTTCTTGAAGTAGACTATTAGAGAAATCTAAAGTATTCATTACTTGTTTTACTAGTTCATATTCAAAACCATCATTTAATAGTTTAGCTATAATAGCTTGTTTTTTCGCATTATATGACTTATTAGTAACACTTTTTAAATACTTTTCTGCTTTTTTCTTACAAGCTAATAAATCATCATCTTTTTCATCCATTAATACTTTATCAATCACTTCACTATTAATACCTGATTGTAAAAGTTTTTGTTTCATCTTCCGCTTTGAATAAAAATTAGCTTTAAATGATGTGATTTTAGATAAAGCATAACGGTAATCATCTAATAATCCCTTTTCAATAAGCATATCAATTATTAATTTAGCTTGATGATAGCTCATTTCATATTTACGATACAAATAATCATACATTTCTTTAATTGAAGAGTCGCTATTTGCCAAACGTTTTAAACAAGCTCTATAGGCAATTGGATAAATTTCAAGTTCTTTAAAGAATGAATAATTTAATTTAGAAAATCTACTATTTTTTCTAAGACCTAAAGTAGAATAAGCATCCAAAGAAATAGTAAGTTTTTCTTCTTCATTTGAAAAACTAAGCAATGTCAATAATACACAATTATCTTTTAAAGTAGTCTTAATAATCGAGTATGATTCTTTATATTCTTTTATCGCTTCTTCATAAATTCTAATTGATTCTTTACCAAAGGTTTCAGCATCATATTGGGTTATAGAAGAAATACAGTTTTCTTTTTTATTGTTTAATTCTTCTTTTGTTAATGAATTAAATTTTTCAATTGAACTATATACATCATCCTTAAAAAAATAACCATTTTCTCCTTCTTTAACGATATCTTCTAACACTTCATCAAAGTGGGCTAAAACCATCAAACCTGAGGCTAAAGCCTCGATATAGGTCATACCTTGAGTTTCGCTTGTTGAAGCGCTAATAAAGCCATCAGCAGCCTTATAATAATTAGCAACTTCATCAAATGGCTTCTTGCCCATAAAATATATATAATCGTTTAAGCTTAAAGAATTAGTTAATTCTTTTAATTCTGTAAGTGATGGTCCATCGCCTATTATCATTAATTTTAAAGCTAAATTATTTTCTTTTACTTTTTCAAAAGCCTTAATAATTGAATCAATAGATTTTTCTTGAGCAATTCTACCAACAAAAATAAGTAGCTTCTCATTATCTTTTAGTTTAACTTCTTTTTTAATTTCAGCCACTTTATCAAAGTTGATATTTTCATCTTTAAAACGTTCTAATTCAACACCGGTTGGTACAATATCGATTGGTGTTTTAACACCATATGATGTAAGCATTTCCATGGTTTTTTTAGATGGTGTAATCAGTTTTACACAATTATCACAATATAGCTTAGACCAAGATACTACAAACTTTTTTAATCCCTTATCTAAAGTTTTGGAATTAATAAAGTTTACATAGTGAGTATAATCTTCATAAGTTGTATGATAAGTTCTAACTAGTGGTAAGCCTAAATTAGAAGCTACAATATTCGCAAAAATGCCAACTCCAAATTCTGTTTCCGCATGGATTAAATCAAGATTTAAAGTTTTAAGTTCTTCAATATATAAAAAATGCAAAGGGCTAGTTAAGGCATAGCCATACAATTGTTTTACTTCTACACCAGGAAGTCTTATTATTTTGCCCTCTTTCTTTACTTTAGCATGACCCTTATAAGTGCAAATAACATAAGCATCGTGGCCATTATCTTCTAGTTTTTTTCTTAAAAGCTCAACAGAAGAAACAACTCCATTGATATCAGGCAAATATGTATCGGTAAATATTCCAATTCTCATTCTTAAATTATATCAATAAAAAAGGATGATTTCTCATCACCCTTAAATCTTACCAAGTAATTTAAACATTTCCTTCTTATAAACTTCAACACCTGGTTGATTAAATGGATTAATTCCAAGTAAGTAGCAACTCATGCCACATGCCTTAAAGAAGAAATACATCATATAACCAAATGATTTTGCACTATTATCTTCAATAGTTACTAAGATATTAGGTACATTACCTGTTTCACTATGAGCCTTTAAAGTTCCTTGCATCGCCATTTTATTTACCCAAGAAACTTGTTTACCTGCCAAATAGTTCATGTTATCTAGATTTTCTTCATCGCTTGGGAATGTAATATCTTCTGGCATATTTTCAATTAGTAATAATGTTTCAAATAAAACCTTTTGACCTTCTTGAATAAATTGACCTAATGAGTGTAAATCAGTTGAAAAACATGCACTAGTAGGTAGTAAGCCTAAACCATCCTTACCTTCAGATTCACCAAATAATTGTTTCCACCATTCTGCCACCATTGTTAGTTGAAGATTATAGGTAACAAACATTTCTGACTTATAACCATCATTATCAAGAATTCTTCTTGCGACTGCGTATTGATATGCAAGGTTATCTTTTAAAGAATCTGAACTAAAATCATTATATGCAAGCTTAGCACCTTCCATTAAAGCCTTAATATCTACGCCAGCTAGTGCTAAAGGTAATAAGCCAACAGCTGTAAATACAGAATATCTACCGCCAATATCATCTGGTACTACAAATTCTTCATAGCCTTCTTTATCCGCTAGTTCTTTTAAAGTGCCTTTATGTTTATCAGTTGTAGCGATAATTCTTTCTTTTGCGCCATCTTTACCATATTTGTTTTCAATATATTGTTTAAAGATTCTAAAAGAAACAGAAGTTTCAGTTGTTGTGCCAGACTTAGAAATAACATTTAATACAACATCTTTGCCTTCAATATGTTTTAAAACTTGTGAGATATATGTATTTGAGAATGTGTTACCTACAAAGATAACTTCAGGTCCATTTTCTGGATATAAGCCTCTAATCATTTCATTAGCAGCTCTAGCACCTAAGTAAGATCCACCGATTCCGCATACTAGTAACACATCATATTTTCCTTTAAGTTTTTCACTTAGGGCAATAATACGATCAAATTCTTCTTTGTCATAAGTATTAGGCCAATTAACCCAACCAACAAAATCATTACCTTTACCAGTTTTTTCATGAAGCCATTTGTGTGCTTCACTTACTTTTTCTTGATAAGTGTTAATATCTTCATTTAATTTTGCATAAGATAAATCTAATTTAAGCATTTAAGTCTCTCCTTATCCATTCATTCATTTTTTCTTTTAAAGAATTAAATCCAATTTTATTATCAGGCATACCTGAGAATCTAACTCTTTTTACATATTTACGTGTATTTTGTTCAAGAGCTTTAAAAGATAATCTTAATTGTTTATGTTCATAATCAATGTCAATTACCTTAAGCATGCAATAATCACCAACTTTGACAAAATAAGATACATTTCTTACAAAACCATTAGATAACTCTGAAATATGAATAAGGCCACTTACACCATCATCAAAGCTCACAAAAGCACCATATGGCTTAATACCAGTAACCTTTCCATATACTGTCATTCCAATCTTATAAGAATCCATCACGTTCATACTAAAAGATTATACAACAAAAAAGGTGTATAATTATCCTCATGGAAAATAAAGAATTAGAAGAAAAAGAAAAATTAATTATAAAAACAATCGAAAAGATACAACCATACTTACAAGCAGATGGAGGAGATGTTGAATTTGTAAGACTTGAAGATGATATTGTATATGTCAAAGTACATGGTGCTTGTATTGGCTGTGGGGCTCTTGAAATGACACTTAAAGATGGTGTTGCGGCTCTAATAATGGATGAAGTACCTGGCATCAAAGATGTTAGACTTGATGAATCTCAACAATTAGAAAGTGAAAACAACTATTTATATTAAGATGATTAAGTTCATCTTTTTTTATGTCTTGCGTTTATATGTTATTATGAGCGTAGATATCCGAGGCTCTATATGTTAAGTAACTATGAAAAATACATCAGTAATAAAAGCGATTTATATAAATATGCTTTTTCTAATTTCTTTTATAAACTGAGCGTAATTTTTATTCCAATTACCACCGGTTTATTAATTGATTCAATCACTAATAAAGATAGCTCATCATTAATTAAATATGGAATATTAATGATAGTTACAAATCTCTTGTTTCTTTTGTTTATGTATCTAAGATTGATGTACGATATCAAGTTAAATGATGAAATACAATTTGGACTTAAAGATGATATTTATAAAAGGATTTTATATGGCAATTATCTAAAGGTTAAAAATAATGAACTTGGATCATTTTTACAAAGACACAATAGTGATGTAGAT
>CAVBAX010000023.1:0-14480 GCA_963593105.1 Candidatus Methanomethylophilaceae archaeon
TCATTAAAACTAATAGCGCTTAAATTGTTGTTAACAGAAAACTTTGGATATTTATTTTTAATTAGATATTTTGACTTATATTTAAAATCTTTAATTCTAATTAAAGGTTCTTTTAAATCAACACCATAAGGCTTAAAAGAATCAATTTGAGTTAATAGCTTGTAGTCTAATTGTTCAATATCAACATCTAATACATCTTTTTTGATATCATCATAATAAAGTTCATTGTTGTTGATATATTCTAAAAGTAAATTCAAATTTTCCTCGCCCATAGATAAACCACAAGCTTGACCATGTCCACCAAAGCTATCAAATAATTCTTTTGTATTACTTAAATAATCATAGATATTTATATTTTTAGGACTTCTGCCCGATCCCTTTAATAAACCATCTTTTTTAGAAAAGATAATACAAGGCATATCAAAATTCAAACATATTTTATTGGCAATTAGACCACATATTCCTTCTTTGAATTCTTCTGATACAATAATGGCAATCTTTGAATTTCTATCTAACAATGATAAAGCAATATCGCTTTCTTTATTAGTTTCACTTTTTCTAAAATCATTAATTGAATTAATCGAAGTTAGCATTTGTTTACACTCATCATAACTAGATAGCATATACTTAACAAGCATATTAGCGTTATAGCCCATACGCGATACAGCATTGATTTTAGGAATACAATTAAATGATAGACAATCATAATCAAACTTATTTGAACCATTTAATAACGATAATTGATAAATATCTTTAGTATTTAAAGTATTCAACATTTCCTTTAATAAGTAACGATTATAATTAAGAACGCCAACCATATCACCTAATATACTTAAAGCACCTAAAACCAGCGATAATTCATCATCATAAAAATAAGTAGATAATAAATAACTTAGACCACCTGCTGATAAATTTTTATAGTCATCTTCTAATAAATTAGGATGTAAAAAACCAAAACAATCAGGTTCATCATTGTATTCGTGATGATCTAGAACCAACACTTTTATGCCTAGTTTATCTGCGTAAGCAAGCGCATCTTTTGCCACTACCCCATTATCAACAGTAATGATAGCTTCATAGTGATGTTTATTGGCAATAGATATTATCTTTTCATTTATGCCATAACCATCATCAATGCGTGAAGGAATATAATAACTTGATTTAATATTTAGATAATCAAATAACCTTTTAATGATAGCAGTAGCACATATACCATCACAATCATAATCACCAACTATTAAAAAATGTTTATCTTTTAGAGTTAATATTTTTTCTTTAAATAATAGAATGTTTTTATCATCTTTAGCTAATGAAAGAAAGCGACTTGTGTCCAAATCGCTTTGAGTAATATTATTTATTGAATATATGTAATCCAATATATTTTTTTGATGAAAACAATATTCCATTAAAATACAACCACTAGTATACCAATTACACTTAAAAGTAATGCAAGTAAATAAAATCTTTTAACAACAACAGTTTCCTTATGTCCTTTTAAGACAAAGGCATAATGAATTGGTGTATAAGAGAAAATTCTCTTATGAAAAACTCTAACAGAAATTTGTTGAAGACATACACAAATCATTTCAATAAGAAAGACACCACCAATTAAAAGTAAAGCAATCTCTGAGTTTGAAATCAAAGCGATGGAAGCAAACAAGCCACCAAGTGCTAAAGACCCTGAGTCACCCATAAAAATCTTAGCTGGAAAATGATTATATACAAGATAAGCTAATAAACCACCAATTATACAAGATACCAAAATAAAGACATTATATTTAGTTGTTAAATATAGAATAAGCAAATAAGCAAGTAAGCTAATGGTTGATACACCAGCACAAAGCCCATCCATGCCATCGGTAAAGTTAACCGCATTAGCCTCACCTAAATACATAAGGATGATAAGCGGTAAATAAATAAACCAACTTAAATTAATTGTGGTTTTAATAATTGGAACATCAATTTTAAAACTTAAGTTATCTTTGAAGATGATAAATAATAATATCGCAAAGATAAATTCCATGATTAGCTTAATCTTAGGAGATAAACCATTATTATCTTTTCTTAAGATAATTAAAATATCATCACTAAAGCCAACTATACAAAATAAAACATATGAACATAAAACCATTAAAGAACTTGAATCTGAAAGATTTCGACCATTTATCACAAGATAAACAATTACTGGTATTACTACAAATAGTAAACCACCCATAATTGGGGTTTTACCTTTAGTCTTATATTCTTCTAAAGCATATTCACTTACTTCTTGGTTTATGTTATGTTGCTTAAGCATTTTAATATAAGGTGGCATTAGAAAATATACACCACCAAAAGAAAGTGCTAAGCCTAATAAAGCTACTAAATAAAAATCCATACTTAACTATTCTACTCTATTTCTATTATTCTTCAATATCTTCATCAGCGGTGTTTGAATCAGTGGAGTTTAAACCAACATTATTATCAATCAAAGAGAAAGATACTGTTATTTGACTATATTTATCAACAGTTGTACCAGCACTTATTGATTGGTAAGAAGCTATACCGCTTCCATCTAGAGTGATATTTAAACCAGCTAAGGCTGCATACTCATTTACTTCTTTTCTTGTCCAACTAGTAAAATCAGGAAGTGTTAAATCGCCACCCGTTAACAAGAAGACCTTAGAATTGGTATAAACATCTTCACTTGCCTTAGGATATTGGTCTAGTACACTATCGCCATTGCCAATCTTTATAACATTTAGTCCATAATTGTCTTCAAGCAAACTATAAGCATCATTATAAGTTTTACTTAAAACATTAGGCATCTCTTCTTTTTTAATAGTTGAACTAATTTGTTCATCACTTGCTTTATAGCCAACTTCTGTAAGAAGTGCTACTCTTCTAATCAAATTTTTAATCGGCGTAGAATAAGTATGATTCAAATAATCATATGGTGATACATACGCAAAATAAATCATATACTTAGGATTATCAGCCGGGAATGCCAACATTACCGAAGTGATAGAATCGTTTGATTCATATTCACCATTTTCAACAATTTCTGAAGTACCTGTTTTTGCGATTATATCAACCTCATCTACAGCATAATATTGAGCGGTACCAGCAGGATCGGTGACAACTCTTCCCATTAGTGTTTGAATCTGTTTAGCAACAGATTCTTTAATTGGTGTAGATACGACAGTTTTTTGTCCTGAATAAACTATTTCATCATTTTCGGAATCAACAATCTTATCAATATAGTAAGGCTTAATCATCTCACCATTACCAAATATTGCTGTATAGGCTTGTAATAATTGAAGCATTGTCACTGAACTACCCTGGCCATATGTTAAAGCCAACTTTTCACTTGGATACTTATAGTTTTTAACACCATTACTTTCAGCAATACCATCGCTATCTACAAGTTGGAAAAAACCAAACTTTTCTAGATAATCAGAAAAATTTTCAACGCCTACATAGTCAGTTAACAAAGTACTTGTGGCAACATTACTTGAATAAATAAGACCATAATCAAGAGGAATTGTACCCCATGATTTACCAGCTGCATTAGAGATACAACCATATGAGTTTCCATCATATACTCTATAAGGGTTAGAACCATAATAACAAAATGAACTAGAATCAAAATAGGCATCACCATCATATACACCTAAATCCATAGCGGTTGCATATATAAATGCTTTCATAACTGAACCTGGTTCATATGGAACCTGAGATCCCATGTTATTATAGTCATCAATATTCAATAGATTTGGATCAAAACTAGGAGTTTGGCCCCAAGCCTTAATCTTTCCAGTGTTTACTTCCACTACCGCACCCCAAGCTTTAGACGCATTATTGTCAGATACTACATCTTCAAATGCTGTTTCAAGTGCTTGTTGGATACTAGAATCAATTGTTGTATATACATCTAAACCATTAATAGCAGGTGTTGTTTCCTCATACATTCCAGCTAAAATATAACCATTTTTATCTTGTTGATAGATATGTTTGCCATCTGTGCCACTTAGCTCTTCATTTAAATAACTCTCTAAGCCCATTTTACCCACTAATTTGCCATCATCATTACTTTGCGCAAATCCAATAAGGTATGGTGCAAACATTGAACCATTGGCATATATTCGCTTATATGACTCTTTAAAGCCTATACCATATATTTCTGGTGTGTTTAAAATTTCTTCTTTTTGTTCCTCCGAAATATTTTTACCAGCTAGACCAATTTCTGTTTGATACAAATTGGGATTATTTGTAAGCAAATAATATATTTCAGCTTGATCACCATCTAGTATTCTTGCCAATACTTGCGATGTATATAAGGGATCTACTACATATGCTGGATTTTTACCATTAGTTCTGCTTGAATCTAGATAACAAATTACATCATATGTTTTTTGGTCTTGTGCCACTATTTCCCCATTAGCATCATAGATATTGCCTCTTCTAGCTCTAAGAGTCTCTGATACTAAAGAAACCGATTGAACATAAGAGTCTAAAGAAGTCATAGAACGTAAATGAAGCTTGCCAATAGCCACAACGAAAACATTGATGACACATAATGTCATCACTGTTATTGCCAATATATAAATTAATCGAAGCATGTTATTGCTTCGCTTCATTAGTTAACTCCTTGTAAAGAAATTAGATTATCTTGATTTTGATCAAGACCTGCACTAGAAGCCATAGTATAAACTCTATCTTTATTTTCAAGTGAACTAATAGAGATATTAATCTTTTCGTTTTCAGCCTTTAGCTCGCTAATTTTATTTGTAGTGTTTTGAATTTCCATAGTCAAGTTTGTATTAAGAGTGCCAACAAATAAAGACACACCTAAATATAATATCATCGCAAATGAAAAAATCATAACTGCGAATTGATTTAATTTATTAGTTTTTCTTTTTTTCTTATAAATCTTTGACATATCTAATACCCCTTAACTTTGCACTTTTACTTCTTGGATTGTAGGATAATTCTTCTGATGATGCTACTATGGCCTTTCTAGAAATAAGCTTGTATGGAGCTTTTTCTATCTCACTTGGCAATTTCGCAATTCTTTTATCATCTACTACACTACTTAATTCTTTAAACTTATATTTGACAAGTTTATCTTCTAATGAATGGAAAGTAATAATTACTACCTTGCCATCTTTGTTTAGCTTTCCATCAAATTCATTTAAGAATTCTTTTAAAGAATCTAGTTCATGATTAACTTCGATTCTAATTGCCTGGAAAGTTTGTTTAGCTGGATGTCCCTTACTGTTTAATACTTTATAAGGTAAACTTCTTTTAATAACATCCACTAATTCAAATGTTGTCTCTATTGGCTTTACTTCTCTTTGTTGAATGATGTTAGAAACAATACTTCTATAGTATTTTTCTTCGCCATAGTCTCTTAATACTCTTTCAAGTTCTTCTTTACTATAGTTATTTACCACTTCATATGCGCTTAATTTATCTTCTTTATTCATACGCATATCTAGTGGGCCATCAAATCGATAAGAAAATCCTCTTTCTTGTTCATCAAATTGTGGAGAAGAAACGCCTAAATCAAGTAAAATGCCATCAACCTTATCAACATAGTTAAACATGTTTTTAAAGTTATCATGAACAAATTCAACATTGTTATATTCTTTAAGATTTTCTTTTGATTCCTTAATAGCGGTTAAATCTAAGTCAAAACAATATAATTTGCCACCATCAAGTTTCTTTAAGATTTCTTTACTATGGCCTCCTCTGCCCAAAGTGCCATCAACATAAATTCCATCTTTTTTTACATCTAACATTTCTAAAGCTTCTAAAAGAAGCACGCTAATATGTTTACTCATCTAATAATAAATCACTTAAATTTTCAGCTACTTCTTCAAAGTTTTCATTAGCTTCTAGTAAGTAGTTATCCCAAGTTTCCTTATTCCAAATTTCAATATGATCATTGGCACCAACGATAACACATTCTTTTTTGATATTAAGGGGGGCAGATAAATTACTTGGAATTAAGATTCTCCCTTGATTATCTAGCGTACACTCAGACGCATTACTAGTTAGTACTCTGGTATATTGCCTTACAGCCTTTTTAGTAGTTGGAAGCTTGTTTATTTTTTCAAAAATTTTAGCCCATTGTTCCAATGAATAGATAGTTAAACAACCATCTAGGCCTCTTGTCAAAATAAAAGAAGAGTTAAGTTCATCTCTAAACTTACTTGGAATGATTATTCTACCCTTGCTATCAAGGTTATGCGAATATTCTCCAATGAACATCTACCACTTTCCCCCACTTTTCTCCATTTCCCACCACTATTATCGAATATTTAGGACATTGGTGTCAATAAAAAAAGGATCCTTTTTAAGGATCCAATGTAAAATTTTCAATAATAGCTAAATTATAATTTTAGGCAATAAAAAATCGCTTATTAAGCGATCATTATTTAGCACCACATTTAGGGCAAACTCTATGAGCTAGTTTATACTCGCCACAAGATGGACATTTAACCATCGCAGGAGCACTTAGTTTATAATGAGTTCTTCTTTTAGCCTTACGTGTCTTTGAATTTCTTCTTTGTTGAACTGCCATCTAATGTTATTCCTCCTTATACTCCAAAAGTTTTGCTAACCGAGGATCAATTACTTCCTTCGAGTGTTTATTATACTCCTCTTCGGATGAAATTGTCCAGCCATCCCCACTATAATATCTTTTTTTGTCAGGATTTTCAACCATAATCGGAACTTCTGGCAACACAATAAACAAAACAAAGTCTTCTAAGCTCATATTATCATAGAAATAAAAGCCTTCTTCATCTTCTTTTAAAGCTACTTTGTCCTCATCTTCAATAGAAAATGGAACTTCCACTTCTTCAAAGCTATAACAATCAGGACAAAGCATTATACCTTCTAGTTGATACTTGATACATAGATTATCTTCATAATCATAAAAGAAAGATATATAACCTTTTGTGTCTTTTACACTATAGATATAGGTGTTATCTTTTATTTCGATAAATGGTATATCTACTTCTATTCTTCTTTCATCAGCGATATTACGCAAATCTTTAAAACATATATGCATGCAACCATTATATAATACAAGGCATGAACATAAGCGGAATAATTGTTGAATATAATCCATTTCATAATGGTCATATCTATCATATAAACAAAACCAAAGAATTAACTAATCCTGATTTATTAATCGCAATAAGCAGTGGCAACTTCACTCAACGTGGGGAAATATCAATTATAAATAAATTTGAAAAAACTAAGGCTGCCTTAAATCATGGTGTTGATTTAGTAGTTGAACTTCCTTATATCTATACTTTACAAAATGCATCAATATTTGGAAGTAAAAGCGTAGAACTATTAAATAAGTTACATATAAACAACCTAGTGTTTGGCTCAGAAACTAATAATTTAGAAGAACTTAAAGATTTTGCCTCATACAATATTCAAATAGATTACTTAAAAGAAATAATGGATAAAGGCAATTCCTTCCCAAAAGCCTATGGTTTATTAGCTGGTGACCTTTATCCCAATGACATCTTAGGTATAAGCTATCTTAGAGCTCTAGAAAACACTGATATCAAGCCTTTTTTAATCCAAAGGACAAACAGTTATCATAGTGAAGAATTATCAAATATCGCTAGCGCAAAAGCTATAAGACTGGCGATTAAAGAGAATAAGAATTATGGAATCGCTACTCCACTTAAAATAGAAAAACCATTATTTAATGCTGACTTATATCCTTATCTTCAACGTTTATTATTAACTCAAGATAAAAGCTATCTAAAAGAAATCTTTTTGGTAAGTGAGGGTATTGAAAATTTGCTTATTTCAAATGCATATAAATATGATAATTATAATGATTTTATAAATGCATCTGTATCAAGAAGATATACCAAAGCTAGAATACAAAGAATTTGTATTCATATTATCAACCAAATAAGCAAACAAGAAGTATATAATTTGCAACCACTAGATTACATAAGAGTGTTAGGCTTTAACAATAAAGGAAGAGAATATTTGAGGTCTTTAAAAGATGATGAAATCAAGATTGTCACTCAATTTAAAAATATTCCTACAAGCTATAAACAAATTGAATGGAAAGTCGCCAATATATATGCAAGTTTTACTAGTGATAGACAAGCTTATATTAAACAAGAACTAAAAGGGCCAATCATTATTGATTGACCCATTTTTTATGATAACTTCAAACAATATTTAAATAAAAGGAACACAATAGATATCATCATCTAAAGTGTTCCCTAATTGTTAACTATTTAATCTTATCTAAATGCCAGATGTCATTTACATAATCATTAATTGTTCTATCACTTGAGAAGAAACTTGAATTAGCGATATTACATAAGCACATTCTAGCCCATTTATTCTTATCAAGATATAGACCATAAATCTTATCATGAGCTTGTTTATACGATTCAAAATCAGCAAGAATCATATATTCATCATTTCTAAGCAAGAATTCATTTGCGAGATCTAAGAAAGCATTTCTGTCTTCATCAAATGTACCATCAATTAAAGAATCAATAACTCTTCTTAATTCTTCATTATTTTGATAGTAATCATATGGACGATAATCAAGCTTTCTAGCACTTACTTCATCTTCGCTCATACCAAATATAACAATATTATCATCACCTACTAGACCTCTAATTTCAACATTAGCGCCATCCATAGTACCTAAAGTAATTGCACCATTCATCATAAACTTCATATTACCAGTACCAGAAGCTTCCTTACCAGCTGTTGAAATTTGTTCAGAAACATCAGCTGCAGGCATTAGCTTTTCAGCAATCGTTACTCGATAATTTGGAATAAATACAACCTTGATAAACTTACTTACAAGTGGATCGTTATCGATGGTTTTACCAACACAATTGATTAATCTAATAACATCCTTTGCGAAATAATAAGTGCCTGCTGCCTTAGCACCAAAGATAAAAGTAGTCTTAGGCATATTAAAATCTGGTTCTGAGTGAATTCTATGATACAAAGAGATTACATACATAATATTTAAAAGTTGTCTTTTATAAGCATGCAAACGTTTAGCTTGTACATCATAGATACTATTTGGATCAATTTCGATGCCATATAGTTTATTCAAATAATTAGCTAATTCAACCTTTTTACCTTTTTTAACATTTAAGAATTCTTCTTGCAGTTTAGCATCATCAACATAATTATTAAGCTCAGCTAACTTATTGAAATCTTTTCTAATGTCAACATTTGTATATTTCTTAATTAAATTAACAAGTTCTCTATTTGAATATAATAGCCATCTTCTTTGAGTGATACCATTTGTCTTGTTATTAAACATTTCAGGATATACTTCATAGAAGTTTTTAAAAGTATCTTTAACTAGAATATCGCTGTGAATCTTAGCTACACCATTAATTGAGAAAGAACCAACAATTGATAAATTAGCCATCTTAACACTACCATTAGAAATAATTCTAATAGAATTGATAAAGTTATCATCTTTACCTAATTGTCTTAAACTATTAACGAAACGATTATCAATTTCTTCAATAATTAAATAAATTCTTGGAAGAAGGGTCTTGATATAGTTAATTGGCCATTTTTCAAGAGCTTCTTGTAAAACAGTATGGTTTGTATAAGCGAAAGTATGCTTAACAATTTCAAAAGCTTTATCCCAAGAATAACCATATTCATCCATTAATAGTCTCATTAATTCAGGAATCGCTAATGCAGGATGAGTATCATTTAATTGGATAACAACCTTATCAGCGAAATTATCTAAATTAGGATGATTCTTCAAGTGCTCTCTAATAATTGTTTGTAAACCAGCAGAAACAAAGAAATATTCTTGTTTAATACGAGTTAACTTACCTTCTTCAGTATAATCTTCAGGATATAAATTTAAACAAATCTTTTCTACATCTTGTAAATAATCAGGATAAGCCATATGGCTTGGAAGATTATCACTTGGTTCAGCTGACCACATTCTTAAAGTATTGGTAGTAAAAGTATCAGCACCTACAATTGGCATATCATAAGGTATAGCTAGTACTTCTTCATAATTAACATGATTAAAGCCTAAATTACCATTTTCATCTCTATATACTTCTACATCACCATAAAATCTAACAGAAACACCCTTTTCTGCTTTTCTAATTTCCCAAGGATAGCCATATCTTAACCATTGATCTGGTACTTCAACTTGTTTATTATCAATAATCAATTGTTTAAATAAACCATTGCGATATCTTATAGTATTACCATTGCCAGCATAGTTTAAACTTGCTAAAGAATCCAAGAAACATGCGGCAAGTCTACCTAAACCACCATTACCTAAACCAGCATCTGATTCGCAATCCTCAATTTCGTTAATATCAATGCCTAGTTCTTCTAATGCATCTTTAGTTAAATCATATAAACCAAGAGACATTAAGTTATTACTTAACATTCTTCCCATCAAGAATTCTAATGAGAAATAATACAAAGTTTTGTCTTGTTTTTTCTTAACACTTTCTCTGGTTTTTTTCCAATTAGCCATCGCATGAGCCATAACTAAAGAACCTAAAGTTGCATATTGTTCATAGACGCTAGATTCTTTTACTGACTTACCGAATTTAACTTCTAAAAATTTGACATATGCACCTTTAAGGTTTTCTTTGTTTTCAAACATTTTAGAAATTTCGAAATCAAAATTATCCATAAATCCTATATTTACTCCTTTTTTTCATTTAACCGTTAATTATTATATCAATAACCCTATCTATTTCGTTTATTTTTTTATTTAGCTTGCCTACACCAGTCTTATTATGATAGTTATATCTTTTCTTTAAATCGTTTAAATAATCAAATAAAATATCATCTTTTTTCTTTAAAAGTATTGGACCAAAATCAATTTCTAAATCAGAATAATGATCATGATAATTGGTGTTAAAAGCCACTATTTGATAAAACTTATCATCTTTTAAAATAACTTCATCAAGTATTGTATAGTTATTATCACTGATATAACGCCTAAGCTTATCTACATCTTTATTTACTTGTACGATAATCTTTTCATATTTTGTAAGATCTTTGTCCTTAAAAATATCCATAACTGTATAGTAACCCATACCCGCAATCACGATAACTTGGCCATCATCTTTTACATCACTTAGTCCATCGCTTAATAGCGGTATGACTTTACCTTCTAGGCCATACTTTTCAATGGTTTCTTTTGCGTGATTTAAAGGACCAATTTTATTATCAACTGCATATGCTTTATTTGTTATACCGTTAGTAACTAAAAAACAAGGTAGTAAACCATGGTCACTTCCAATGTCATAAACTACCTTATTTTTATCTACTAATTTGGCTATTTCTATTAATCTTTTTGAAAGCATTAGCGCTTATCATCCAAAAATTCTTTTAAACGTTTGCACTTAGTAGGATTCTTTAACTTTCTTAAAGCCTTAGCCTCAATTTGTCTAATTCTTTCTCGAGTTACATCAAATTCCTTACCAACTTCTTCTAGAGTTCTAGTTCTGCCATCTTCTAAACCAAATCTTAGTCTTAATACTTTTTCTTCTCTTTCGGTTAAAGTTTGAAGCACTAAATCGATTTCTTCTTTTAATAAAGCATTATTTGCATATTGATCAGGAGAAATGGTGGCCTTATCTTCAATGAAATCGCCTAAGTGAGAATCATCTTCTTCACCAATTGGTGTTTCAAGTGAAACTGGATCTAGAGCTATCTTTTGGATTTCTCTTACCTTATCAGCAGAAATACCATTACCCATTCTTTCTGCAATTTCTTCAGCACTAGGATCTCTTCCTAGTTCTTGAACAAGCTGTCTTTGAATTCTTGTCATCTTGTTTATAGTTTCAACCATATGAACCGGAATTCTAATAGTTCTAGCTTGATCGGCAATAGCACGAGTGATTGCTTGTCTTATCCACCAAGTGGCATATGTTGAAAATTTAAAACCTTTATGGTAGTCAAACTTATCAACAGCCTTAATTAAACCTAGGTTACCCTCTTGAATTAAATCAAGGAATAACATACCTCTACCAGTATATTTTTTCGCAATAGCGACAACTAATCTCAAGTTAGCACTAACAAGTTCCTTTTTAGCATCTTCAGCATCTTCGCCACCCGCTTCAATACGCTTAGCGATTTCAATTTCCTGATCAGCCTTTAGAAGTGGAACTCTACCAATTTCCTTAAGATACATCTTTACTGGATCATTGACCTTAGTATATTTACTTGCAGCTTCATAGTTGATGACAATATTTCTTTCAGAATCTTCTTCTTCGCTATCTTCACTAGCCAAGTAATCATCATCATCTAAATCTTCTTCCTCTTCGGTTTCTTCAACAAGATCAATGTTTTCACTATTTGCCCAATCATAGAATGCTTCTACATCATCATCAGACATATCAAAACGATCTAATGCTTGAATAACATCTTTTTGATCAATATCAGCCTTAGTCTTATTTAATTCAACTAGAAAACTTTTAAGCTCATCAATATCGTTAAATTTTCTATTAGCTAAGCTTGATTGAACAATAGTCTTCTTATCTTC
The DNA here is from genome assembly GCA_963593105.1 of Candidatus Methanomethylophilaceae archaeon. Classification (GTDB taxonomy): domain Bacteria; phylum Bacillota_I; class Bacilli_A; order Erysipelotrichales; family Erysipelotrichaceae; genus Colivicinus. The sequence goes on from CAVBAX010000023.1 coordinate 12,548, forward strand.
TCTAATGACTCTTGGTTCGTATTTCTTAGGCTTTGCGATAGAAATTTGTTTCTTAGGTTTTGCAACCTTTTTTTCTTCTTCTTTAACTTCAGGTTTTACTTCTTCAACCTTGGTTTCTTTTTTAGATTTGGTTTCTTTAGAAGGCTTATCTTCTTTTTTCTTAGTTACTTCTTTCTTTGTAGCTTTTTCTTTTACTTCTTTTGTTTCTTTTTTAGTTGCCATTTTTGCCTCCCAATTCTCTTAATATTTCTGTATATTCTTCAATCATCTGCTTTACATTTTCATCAATTATTGGAGCTTTTTCAATTTGTTTCTTTAAATAGTTTTTTCTTTGTTTAACTATTTCTTCTTTAACTCTTTTGATTGATCCAAGTAAGATATCCTTATCATATACAGAAGGTAAATTCTCAACAGTAGCTAATGTTACTATCAAGTTCTTAACATCTTCATCATCCACTTCATTATATAGAGTAGATAAATTACATTCATCTTTTTTACGATACTCATCTTGAATAATACTAGCTAGTTTACTATTGGTATCATTTAATAAATATCCTAAATCTTTATGGTAAATCGTAAGTGCTTCTTTACTGATGGCAATTTGAGACAAAATGATATATTCCGCCTTAGTTAAGCCATCTAATAATAACTCATTATACGATTTTCCCTTAACATTATAACCGATATCATCCGTTTTTGAGCTACTATTACTATTTATACGGATTTTGGTTATTTCATATAATTCATTGTAGTAATTATCCTTATCATATTGATCTTTTAACTTATCAATTAAGGCTGATATATCAATAGCCATCTTCTTACGATTAGAATAATTATCTAGATTATAGTTTTCCTTATAAAACTTAATCACAAAATCAATATAAGTTAAACGTTTACTTGCTAAATCACGTAATGCGTTTTTACCATGTTTTGTGATAATCTCATCAGGATCTAATTCAGTATTATTGTCAATTACTTCAACTTCAGTTCCTTGTTCTAAAAGTAAATTACCAACTTTTAGATTGGCGTTTTTACCAGCTCTATCACCATCATAAGAAAGCACAATAACTTTAGCCAATTCTTTTAATAATTTAATTTGTTCACTGGTACAAGCAGTACCTAAAGTAGCTACCACATTATCAATGCCTGCCCTTTTATAGGCAATAACATCCATAACCCCCTCGCATACAAGCACATAGCCTTTTTGTTTACTAGAATCAATGGCGCGATGATAATTAAATATTACATTGCCCTTATTATAAAGAATAGTATTGCCACTATTTATATATTTAGAATCTGAAAAATTTGTAAAATCTCTTGCGGTAAATGCGATAGGACTACCATGCTTATCATGTATAGGGAAAGTGATGCGAGAATGAAAAATGTCATATAGTCCACTTTTACCAAAACCAGATACACCAACTTTAATCATGTCTTCATCACTGTATTCTTTAGCCTTTAAAACAGTTGAAACTTTATCATTGTCAGGATTAAAGCCAATCTTAAATTCTTTAATGATTTCTTCATCAATTCCTCGATTTATTAAATAATCTTTAGCACTTAAACCAAGTTTAGTACCTGTTAGACAATAGTTAGTGTATTCAATATAATCATTTAAAAGCTTATAATATTTTTCATTTGGATCTACCTTTTTATAAGTTGTTTCAATCTCTATTGGCTTGCCTGCAATATCAGCTACTTCTTTTACAGCTTCTATAAAAGGTATTTTTTTATAGTTTTTAACAAAAGTATAGGCATTACCACCATTACCACAAACAAAACATTTATATAATTGTTTGTCTACACTTATACTTAAGGAAGGATCATGATCATCATGAAAAGGACAAACAGCTGAAAAGCCTTTGCCCTTTTTAAATGTCGGAATATAATGATTGATCACATCAACGATATCCACACTTTGTAGGATGTCGTC
>CAVBAX010000024.1:0-14089 GCA_963593105.1 Candidatus Methanomethylophilaceae archaeon
ATTAAATATTGAATTAAACGATGATATTGTAACCATTTATATTAACTCTTTATTAAAAGAGGAATTGATAGTTAAACTTATTAAAGATAAATTCAACATTCAAGTTTCTTTAGATGCAATTTTTAAAAATCAAGAAGAAATAATAGAAGAAGACTTTGACAGTCAATTAGAAGAATCAGAAGATATTCCTTATACATATAAAAGAGAAGAAATCTCTGAAGAAGAACTAAAAAGAGTCTTTAATAATACATATAAACCAAAGATTAGAACAGTAACCAAAAAGAAAGAAGAAACCAAACAAGAAGAAACCATAGTCTATAAAGACATCATTTATCTAATTGATGGCTATAATCTTTTACACACTCTAAAAGAATATAAAGAAGAAGACTTTTCTATCTTAAGAGACAAAATAATTGACATGGTGTGTGACTTTGCAGGCTATATAAATGGGGAATGTGTACTAGTATTTGATGCCTACAAAACTGAAGATAAGGCCTCTAGGCTTATAAAACATGACAACATCAATATCATCTACACCAAAAACAAACAAACTGCCGATGAATATATCGAAAGAAAATCCAAAGAACTAAATGAAAAATACAAAGTAATTGTTGTCACATCTGATTATCTTGAACAAATAAGAGTATTTGCCAATGGTGCAAGTAGAATGTCATCTAGAGAATTTATTGAAAGATATGAAAACTTTAAACTTGATAAAAAAACCCTTCACAAACCCAATAGACCACTACAAGAATTAAGAAAGTTATTAGATGATTATAAAATTGAGTAGTACAATAAGGAAAAGGAGACAAGCGCATGAAAACCAAAACTGTTGTTCAATTTGAAGAAAAAGAAGTAGATATTTCTGAATTAGAAACCGAAATTAAAGCTGTGCTTAAACAAAATAAAATCGCTTTAAAAAACGTTGAAGAATCTGAAATATATATCAAACCTGAAGCAAAATATTTAGTAATCAAAGTAAATGGCGAAGTAAAAGAATTTGTATTGTAAATCAAAAGAGCTATTAGATAACTAATAGCTCTTATTTTTATATTGCACGTTTATTGCCAACAAAGAAAGTCGCAACAGTACCAGGACCTGTATGGGTTCCAATAACAGTACCGATATTGAAGATATTAACTTCTTTAACATTCTTAAAGTTTTCCTTAATCATATCAGATAAAGCATTCGCATCATCTAGACATGCTGAATTAGACATAAAGACATAACCATCATAATCAGGGCCAACCTCAGCCATCATCTTTTCTACAACGGTCTTTATAGCCTTTTTCTTAGTTCTAATCTTTTCAAACACCTCTAATTTACCAGATTCAGCCACCAACATTAATGGACAAATTTGTAGAGCACCCGCAAAGAAACCAGCAGTCTTAGAAATACGTCCACCTCTAATAAATGAACTTAAATCAGTTGAAAAAAACCAGTGAATAATCTTAGTCCTATTCTCATTAATCCAATCTAGGTTTTCCTTTAAAGACATACCCTTATCTTGATTATCCTTAGCCATAACCACCAACAAGCCGTATCCTGAACTAGCACATAATGAATCAACAACAGTTACCTTATTATCATATTTATCATTTAATAAAGCGGCTGCTGTATTAGCACTATTTAAAGTACCAGAAATACCACTTGATAAAGTAATATGAAGTACATCCTTACCTTGCTTTAAAATAGGTTCAAACAAGTTAGTATAATCCTCAACATTAACTTGTGATGTTACAGGTTGCATACCTGCCTCGATATCCTTATAGAACTTATCGATTGGATAAGACTTTCCATAATCATCACTATATGTTTTACCATCAGTAGTAAAAGTAAAACTAACATAAGGTATATTTCTTTGATTTAATAGTTCATCTGATAAATCAACAGTTGAACAACAAGTAATTACATAATCAGACATTTTCAAACTCCTTTTTTGATTACTTCACTATTCTATCATACAAAGCAAAAAGCCTATTTCTAGGCTCTTTGCATTCGGAAGGTTTTAATGAAAAAATTATTATCATCAATTGACTATAGTATAGCGCCCCTTTGTGTAAATTGTGTGAAAACGCTAACAAATTATCTCTCTTAAAGCGTAGGCAATACCATCATGATCATTATCACCACATATTCTATCAGCTGCTTGCTTAGCCTTTTGTTGCCCATTTGCCATACATATACCAAGCCCTACAGTCTTAAGCATACTAATATCATTTTCTGCATCACCAAAAGCTACCATTTCATCAAGTTTTAATCCTAATTTGCCGTATAAGACATCCTTAATAACATTACCCTTATCGATTCCCTTATTAGTAAACTCAAAGAAAAAATCAGCCGAGAATACTGCGCTTAAATCATCAAAACCCTCTTTCATCTTTTCATAGTTTTCTCTTAAATACTCAGGTGAAGCATAAGTTAAAACCTTAGGCGTATCATGATCTAAATACTTTACCAAATCATATTCTTCTTTAATCAAAAGATTATTCATTCTTGTCTCATATTGTAAGACATTAAAACTATTACCCTTATATTCAATCGTATTCTTGAAACAATCCTCAATCAAAACATAGTTATCTTCTTCTAACACATAAGATAACTCTTCAAACTTAGACAAATGCTTAATTAAAGCCTTAGCTCTATCCTTATTTAAAAAGTTGGCAAAATATTCATTTTTCCCATCAGCACTTGTAACTCTTGCCCCATTATAAGAAATAAGATAACCACCATATTCATCCATCTTTAATTCATGAGCAAGCTTTAATAAACCAAAAGTTGCCCTACCTGAAGCTAAACATAGCTTAATGCCCTTGTCTTGTGCATCTAATAAAGTAGCCTTTGTTAAGGGAGTGATCTTTTTTTCACTATTGGTTAAAGTACCATCTATATCTAATAAAATTGTCTTAATCATTCTTTTCTCTAATCTTTGTACCTATAAAATAAACACCAATGCTTAGCCATATTACACCTAAAGAAATAAGTAAAACCTTAGAAGCCATAGGCAATGGACCTAAATCAGTATCTAGTGTATTTAATTGATCAAGCCTATATAAAGACTTAACATCTTCAAATAAAGTATCAATAAAATCATCATCAATGGTTTTACCTCTTCTTGCACCCTTTGTTGTTTCCTCAATTAATTGACCAGCTGCATTTCTTAAAGAAGCTGAACCATTAAAGACACTAGTCACAAAAGTATTATCGATATTATCAATTAATAGCTTAACCGCATCAATCTTAATACTATAGTGAGTATCATTATCACTACCACTTAAAGCTAAATACTCTTGATAAGCATCAGTATCAATAGCCTTACTAGTTACTGGAATGTACCCTTCAGTTTCACTATACGCTATTTGAATATCATCACTTAATAAATATTGGGCAAATAACCAAGAAGCCAATACCTCATTACTATCTTCCTTATTAAAAATACAAATAGAAGGACCCTGAGAAATCATTTCAAGATTATCACTGTCAAATTGAGGAATCGGTTTTACAACTGTTTCAAATTCAACCAATTTATCCTCAGGAATATCAACTAGAGGTGCTTCGCTTCCCATCCAAGTTGAGCCAGCAGTAGAATCAATCGCAAATATGCATTGACCTGCATTTAAGAAATTAGCAGGATAACTAGATATCTTAAAAGTTGAAAAAGCCTTTGACTTTGCATGTTCACTTAAATCAAGTAATAATTGCCTTGTTGTATCATTGAAAATCAAGATATTACCATCATCATCAGAATAACCGGCATCTAATTGTTTAAGCATTTGAATCATCATATTATCAGTAGACTTATAAATAAAAGGAATCATCGTCTTTTGACCGTTTACTAAATAATTGCCATCACTATCTTGTTCAAGAGCTTTTTCACTAACCTCATAAACAAAATCCCAAGTTAACACATCAGGAATTTCATAACCCAACTTTTCTACATAAGTCTTATTGATATATAAAGCCTCAGTTGAACGCATAAAAGGTAAAGCATATTGAGTGCCATCAATTACACCTTCATTTAAAAACTTCTCTATGACCTCATCCTTTTTAGGACCATCATATTTTAGCTCACTTCCACCTAGCCCATACTTTTCATCATCAATCAAATCATCTAGTGGTACTACAATATTATTACCAGTTAAATAAGTCGCAATATGGTCAGGATATGTTATACATACATTAGGTGTTGTATTAGTTGAAATATTAGTAATAACATCATTATAGATTTGGCCATAATCAGTATATAAAGATAAATTCACCTTGATATTTGGATATAATTTTTCAAAACTCTCAATCGCATCCTTATAGATTTGAACCTGTGTCTTATTAGAATCATTCTTAGCCCAAAAAGTTATTTCATAAGTCTTAGATGTATCAAAATTACTTGGTACACTAAATGAATTAGAAGCACTTTGACCATGACATCCCACAAGCATAAGTAATAATACAAGTAAACAAACTAGCTTCTTCATCCCTTAATACCTCCTCTTGATACACCTTCCATAATTTTTTTATGAAAACACAAAAACAAAATAATCAAAGGAATTGAAATAAGCACAACCGCCGCCATCATCGCTGGTATATTTTCTCTACCAAAACCACTTTCTCTAATAGTTTGAATACCATTAGAAACTAAATAATACATTTCATTATCAGTGATGAGCCTTGGCCAAACATAGGCATTCCAACATTCAATAATCTTTAAAATAACTACCGTCACAATTGTTGGCTTACAAATTGGTATCATGACCTTAAATAAATACTTTAAATCACTAGTACCATCCACCTTAGCAGCCTTATATAAAGAATCAGGAATCTGCTCAAAGTTTTCCTTTAATAAATAAATATAGAAAACACTAGTAACACTTGGAAGAATTAAACCAGTAAAAGTATTTCTTAGTCCTAGATTTGTAATAGTCACAAAATTTGTAATAATTACTAATTCATTTGGAATCATCATTAAAGACAAAAACGCCGTAAACACAAAGTCCTTTCCCTTAAAATTGAGTCTTGAAAACGCAAAAGAGGCAAGCACCACCACTATAAGCATTAAACCGGTTGTAACTAATGTAAATATTAAAGTATTTAGAAAATACCTCGCTAAAGGAACGGCACTGAAGGCTTGAGTATAATTTTCAAGTGTTGGACTAAGTGTAAAAAACTTAGGAATATACTCACCATTATAAGCACTATAACTTTTTAAAGAAGTTAGAATCATCCAATAAAAAGGAAACAAAACAATGATTGCCCAAATTATTAGAAACAAATAAATAAGTACCTTAAATATCTTATTTTTAGTCTTAGAGACTTTCTTAATTTCCTTATAGTTACTCATAATTCACCTTCTTTTTTACTAATAAATTAATTACCGTAATCGTAAGAACTATCACAAACAAAATAATAGCTGCAGCTGAGGCAAAAGATGGATAACCACCAGAAGAACCATACAACATATCATAAATATAGCCAACAATAGTATTCATACCAGCTGCATTTAAATCAGTTCCAAATATCGCCACAACATCACTGTATGCTTTAAAAGCACCAATAAAACCAGTAATAACTAAATAGAAAATCATTGGCGAAATCATAGGCAAAGTAATCTTAGTAAATATTCTAAACTTACTTGTACCATCAATCTTAGCCGCCTTATAGAAGTCTTCATTAACACTTGCAAGTGCACTAGTTAAAATCAAAATCTTAAAAGGTAATACCACCCAAATTGTATAGAAACAAAGCACAAACATCTTTGCGGAATATGGTCCATCAATAAAATCAATTGAAGAATAACCTAACAAGTTAATCAAAAGATTTACCAAACCATCAGAATAAGCTGTCTTTTTAAACAAAATCATAAACACTAAACCAACAGCTAAAGTATTTGTAACATATGGCAAAAAATAAATTGTTTGAAACAAATCCTTAAACTTCTTAATTGAATTAAGTGCCAAAGAAATAAGCAAAGCAAAAACAGTAGACAAAGGAACCGTAATAATAACAAGTATAAAAGTATTCTTTAAAGCTTGTAAAAAATAAGGATCCCTTAGTACATACTTATAGTTATATAAACCTGTACCCTGACTTGTACCTGAGGCAAAATTATAAGCTTCCTCAAAAGAATAAATAGAAACATCAATTAGTGGATATACCATAAACGCCAACAAGAATAAGATGGCAGGTAAAAGATATAACCAAGCTTTTAAATTATTTTTCTTAAACATCTAATCTTTGTTCACTTTCCTTATCAAAAACATATAACTTAGATGATTTTATATTAAAAGAAACTATAGGCCTATTTTCATCAACAATAGTATCACTTGGAATAATAGCACGTACATCATTACTAGTTGAATTATCATTACTTGAAACTACACTATGGTCTCTTCCCATTACTTCTCTTCTTATAAACTTACAGTTTAAAACACCATTATCATCAACCACAAAACCCTCAGGCCTTATGCCAACATAGACATCTTTATCATCTAGTTTAGTATCTAGTAAGACATCTTCACCAATATATAACTTATGATTTTTGATATAGCCATTAAACACATTGATAGCAGGGGTACCCAAAAACTTAGACACAAACAAGTTACAAGGATTATCATATACTTCTTGTGGTTTACCAATTTGTTGAACCTCACCTTGTTTCATAACAACGATGACATCTGAAATTGACATCGCCTCTTCTTGATCATGAGTAACAAAGATAGTTGTAATACCGGTTTCCTTTTGAATACGTCTAATCTCTTCACGAGTTTGTAGACGAAGCCTAGCATCCAAATTACTTAAAGGCTCATCAAGAAGTAACACATTAGGAAGCTTTACTAAAGCACGCGCAATGGCAACACGTTGTTGTTGACCACCAGATAATTGTTTAGGATATCTATCCATATAGTCTTCAATTTGTACAAGTTTGGCAGCCTCTAATGCTTTCTTATTCATTTCTTCTTTACTAAGCTTATTTTTACCCTTTAAATTTTCAAGTGGGAAACAAATATTTTCCTTAACTGTTAAATGAGGATATAAAGCATAGTTTTGAAACACCATACCAACACCCCTATTTTCAGGAGGTAAATCACTTACATCATCTTCATCAAAAAATATCTTGCCTGATGTTGGTGACTCTAAACCACAAATTAAATTTAAACAAGTAGACTTACCACACCCTGAAGGGCCAAGTAAGCCAACAAGCTTTCCACTAGGAATCTCAAAACTAAAATCATTTACCGCAATAACATCGCTTTCGCCCTTTTTTACATTTTTAAATGCCTTAGTTAAATGATCAAAAACAACCTTCATTATTCCCCCTTATTGCCAATCTTTTGATTGACCACTCTTACAATTTTACAAAGACTTTGTTTAGACACAAACCTTGTTGAAACCGCAGCCAACTTATTAAACAAACCATCAACAATTAATCCACCACCATCATCAATTTGTTTAAAACCGCAATCCACTATTTGTTTAACACTTCGCGTAAAAAACTTCTTCTTAAACTTAGGCATATTCACATCGGCCCTTTTCCAGAAATCAGTATCAATAGGACCAGGACAAATAGTAGTTACCTTAATATTATATTTTTTAAGCTCATCCCTTAAAGCCAAAGAAAAATTTAACACAAAAGCCTTAGATGCATAATAAACACTCATATAAGGTCCAGGCATAAATCCTGCAATAGAGGCAATATTGACAATATGACCATAGCCCTTATTTTTAAAATAATTGCCAAACAAGAATGATAAAGACATCAAAGCCCTATCATTTAAATCAATCATCTTTTGAAACTTATCTAGATTGCCATTTAAAAATTCTTTATAATCACCAAAGCCCGCATTATTGACAAGACATGCTACATCTAAATCATTAATTAATACATAATCATATAAAACTTGACTAGATTCTTTTAAAGACAAATCTAAAGCTAAACAAAGAACATTAACATTAGCTTCCTTGCCAATTTCTTCCTTAGCAGCTAAAAGCCTTTCTTCATTACTTGAAACTAGTAATAAATCAAAGTTTCTTTTTGAAAAACGCTTCGCAAACTCCTTACCAATGCCAGAACTTGCACCAGTTATCACTACATAGCTCATTTTAATCTCCTATTTTTGCATATCTTCGTGCAATCCAACTACAAACACTATCAAGACCTGGATAAATAACTCTTTCTGAAATATTGATATAGTCTAACTTATCTCTTATTTCTAGTTTATTTTCCTTAGGAATGATTATTTTGTATAAAGAACTATCATCATCACACAAATCAGAAATTAAAGTCTTAGCATCTGAACATAAAGAAAACAAAGAATATTGATTAATCATTCTATTATCACCACTTGCAGGCTCAAAAAACAAATAGAAAGGCTTATCACTTAAAGCTTGTAACTCAGTCAAATTCTTAGCATTTGCCTCAAGTGAAGAAACTGTAAAAGTACTAGAATCTCTTTTTACAAGTTCCTTCTTTAATTTTTCAGGCAAAGTATTAAGCGATTCATTAGTATCTATACAATAAATAGCACCATCCTTATCGTAATCATTTAAATTAACAGTCACAAAATGAGCAGCTACCAAAGGTGAATAAGTCCAATCTAATAAACGTGTTGGCAAACCAAAATGCTGACCGGTTGCCAACATTTGCCAAAAAGAATCAATATCCTTTAATTCATCAAAACCATACTTTTTAAAAGACCTAATAATATTAGCCTCTAACTGCAAATTATGTGAACATTCCCTATTTAAAGTTGTGATCAAAGGATAATCACCATCTGATACGCCTCTATAAACATAATCATTACGATATCGATGTATCTTTGCATCATAACAATCCTTAAATACTAAATTTTGTAGCTCTTCAAAACTGTGAATAACAACTTCTCTCATTATTGTAGACTCCTTGCGATAGTTTCAATTTTATTTAAACGATGTTTTAAACCAGACTTAGAAATAGATTCGCCATAACGATTTGTATATTCATCGCATAATTCATTTAAAGAATAATCCTTAAACTCTAATCTGATATCGATAACATTTCTTAATTTCTCATCTAAATCATTATATTTATTGGCCCTTTTAATAGCCTCCATATAATCTATTTGTTCATTGGCAGCCTTTAAAGACTTCATCTCATTGGCAATTTCACAATTATCAATTCTAATCAAAGAATGCTTAAAATCTCTTTCAATTCTAGCATCTTCAAATTCTAGTAAGGCATCATAGGCATTAATGGTCTTTAAAAAATCAGATATCATCTCCGCTTTTTTGATATAAACAATATATTTATTCCTTCTTTTAGAAATCTTGCCCTCAATATTAAAACGAGACAACAACTTAAGCACAAAGTTACAATGCTCAAGCTCATTTAAAGCTAACTCTAAATGATAGTTCTTACTATTAGGTGAGTTACATGAACCATAAGCCAAAAAACAACCAGCCAAATAATTTTTAGCACAACAATTCTTGGCCACAATCAAATAAGTTGGATGATTTAATAAACCATTTTTATATAAACCAACATCTTCTAATATTTCCTTACCATCACTTAATGTTTTAACTGTATAAATATTATTCTTACGCAAATTGTTTTTCTTAATTACCACAAGCTCAGTTTCAACCTTATATAGTTTCTTAAGTAAATAAACAATTCTTTTTTGAGTAGTAGGATTTTCACTTCTTATAAGTAGCTGCATCCCCTTATTAGAAATAGTTAAAGATGAAGTCAGTTGTAATAAAGCACTAAGCTCAGCTCTCTTACAACAATCATCCAATTCCTTAAGAGCCAATTCTTGTTTAATATAAGTTGTAAAAGACATTAACTTTTCTCCAATATAGACTTAACTACTTTTCTAATCTTAACAGGACTATGCCTTACATTACCCCTTGAAAAATCAAGTAAAGATCTAGAAATAACCTTAACACCATCACTGCCCTCATCTAATACTTCAATAGCTTCTTCTTTAATATATTTTTCTAAAATATCTTCAGGAATAATATCCTTATGCTTAATAACTAAGTCAACAGGTACATTATGCCTTTTAAACGCATCAATATGTTCCTTAAGATTATAGTTATAAGTTTCACCAGCCTGGGTCATCGCATTAGAAAAATAAATCTTTTTAGCCTTTGACCTATTTAGAGCATCATTTATTTCCTCAATTATCACATTAGGCATAATTGAAGTATATAAAGAACCAATACCATAAATAATTAAATCAGCCTTAAGTATTGCGCTTATAGCCTCTTTATTAGCAGGAACTTCATGATCATAAAAAACCTTATCAATATGCATCTTCTTATGTGGTATATTGGCCTCACCTTTTTCAATAGAACCATCTTTAAACTTCGCATATAAAGAAATTGAATCTAAGCTTGAAGGAATGACCTTACCACTTACTTTAAGCATTCTACTCATTTCTTTTATAGCCAAAGGCAAAGACCCATTATTAATTTCAATTAAAGCTGCAAGCACTAAATTACCTAAAGAGTGACCAGATACATCAGTTTCATTTTCACCCTTGAAACGATAATCAAACAATTCATTGAAATCTCTATTATCAGACATCGAAACCAAGACATTACGAATATCACCAACAGCTGGAATATTATATAGTTCACGAAGCCTACCAGTAGAACCACCATCATCAGCAACCGTTACAATCGCACTCAATTCTATATCTTTGATACCCCTTAAGCCTTTGACAATGGTTGATTGGCCATGCCCACCACCTATTACGACTACTTTTTTCACTGGTCTATCTCCCTATGTTTAATATGACAAACATACTTATTCTTATAATATTCATATAAATAATTAGCGATTGTTACACTTCGATGTTGACCACCTGTACAACCTATCGCAATAGTAAGATGCCTTTTATTTTCATTAGACTCATAAGCCTTCAACATAAAATCCACATAATCAATTAACTTGACTAAATAGTCTTGTGTTGTCTTAGGCCTTAAAACAAAGTCTCTTACTTCTTTATCATTGCCTGTTTTCTCTTTTAAAGCTTGATCATAAAAAGGATTATCTAAAAAACGAACATCAAAAAGGGTGTCACAATCAGTTGGAACACCATTTTTAAAACCAAACGATAAAAAACTCAAAGTTAGATATCTATCCTCAATATCATTTAAGGCCTTACCAAGTTGATTCTTAAATTCCTTAATAGATAAATTATCGGTATTAATCACAATACCAAACTTCTTATATTTATCTAATATGGCCTTTTCAATATCAAGAGCTTCTGATAAAGTATCAGCCACATTATTAATAAGCAAAGGATGCATACGCCTTGTAAACTTATAACGATTAATAATGGTCTCTTTATTGGCATCAAGTAAAATAAGCGTTAATTTAAAATTAGTATTATTCAATAAATTAGCACACTTTTCTAAATCAGTTAAAGAAATAGTTAACACAACATTTTGATACTTAAAAGAATCATCATTATCAATTAAATCAATAAGTTCTTTTAATAACTCTAAAGGATATTGGTCTATACAACGATAGCCCTTATCTTCTAAATAATTAGAAGCAGTGGTTTTACCTGCCCCACTAACTCCACTAATAATAACTAGTCTTTTCATAGAGATATTGTAACACACGCTTATTTGTGTACCATACTAATTTGAAGCCTTAATTTCCAAAATAATATCCCTAAGTTCTGCCGCTCTTTCAAAGTTTAAAGCCTTTGCCGCCTCATTCATTTCCTTGCTAAGAGATGCCACTAGCTTATCCTTATCCTTAACATTATGTTTTTTCTTACTTAGATACTTATTTGTAGCCTCTTTTGTCTCCTTGCCATGTATTACTTCCCCAACTTCTTTAATAATTGTCTTAGGCACAATATTATGTTTTAGATTATAGTCTTCTTGTATTGTTCTTCTTCTATTTGTTTCATTAATTGCCTTAGACATTGAATCAGTCATTTTATCTGCGTACATGATAACTCTACCATTGGCATTTCTAGCAGCTCTACCAATAGTTTGAATAAGTGATTTTTCACTTCTAAGAAAACCTTCCTTATCAGCATCAAGTATGGCAACTAAACTAACTTCTGGAAGATCTAGCCCTTCTCTTAACAAGTTAATACCAACAAGCACTTCATATGTGCCAGTTCTTAAATCATGAATGATTTGGCTTCTTTGCAAGGTATTTGTTTCATGATGCAAGTAAGCAACCTTTAAATCCTGTTTCTTTAAAAAATCAGTTAAATCCTCAGCCATTTTAACTGTTAAAGTAGTAATTAAAGTACGCTCATTTTTATCTATATTCTTTCTTATCTCTTCTAGCAAATCATCAATTTGACCCATGGTTTGTCTTACTTCAACAAGAGGATCTAATAAGCCGGTAGGACGAATGATTTGTTCAACCACTTGTTCATCTACTTTTTCAAGTTCATAGTCACCTGGTGTTGCAGATATATAGATTCTTTGAGCATTAATCTCTTCAAACTCATCAAACTTAAGTGGTCTATTTTCTAAAGCACTAGGAAGTCTAAAACCATATTCAACCAAAGTTTCTTTACGTGCTCTATCACCATTAAACATACCTCTAATTTGAGGTAAAGAAACATGAGATTCATCAACCACTATTAAAAAATCATCTGGAAAATAATCAAATAAATTATATGGCCTTTGTCCTGGGCTTCTATGGTCTATATGCATTGCATAGTTTTCAATACCTGAACATACACCAGTTTCTCTTAGCGCTTCTAAGTCATAGCGGCATCTTTGTTCAAGACGTTCATATTCTAATGGTTTATTTTGATCCTTAAAGTATTTTAAACGCTCTTCTAGTTCTTTCTCTATCGCATCACATGCGATATTGATATCATTCATATCTCTTGTGTAACCTGTTGCAGGAGGAAAAACATATAAGACATAGGCATTTAATAAATTCTTAGAAAGAGGATCAATCTCACATATTCTTTCAATTTCATCATCAAACATCTCAATGCGAACAATAATCTTATCATTGTGTCCTGGTATTAATTCAATAACATCACCCTTAACGGAAAAAGTTCCTCTTAATTTATCAATGTCATTACGAATATATTGTCTTGAAATAAATTTCTTGATTAAATCTTGTCTATCAATATGTTCACCTACTTTTAAAGTAAAAAACATATCCTCATAGTTATCAGGATTACTACTAGCATATATGCAAGCAACCGAAGCCACCACAATAACATCACTTCTTTCTAGTAATGAATTATAAGTAGACATTCTAAGCATATCAATTTCATCATTAGTAACAGCATTTTTCTCAATATAAGTATCAGTTTTAGGCATATAAGCTTCTGGTTGATAATAATCGAAATTAGACACAAAATATTCAACCGCATTATTAGGAAATAAAGCCTTAAACTCTGAATATAATTGCCCAGCAAGAGTTTTATTATGCGCAAAAACAAGCGTTGGCTTATTAACTCTTTCAATCACATTAGCCACAGTAAAAGTCTTACCAGTACCTGTTGCCCCTAGTAATACTTGTTCGTGCTTGTCGTTTTTTATACCATCAACCAGCTTTTCAATAGCCTTAGGTTGGTCCCCTGTTGGTTTATAGTTACTAACTAATTCAAATCTTCTTTTTTCGTACATACATCTTTATTAAAAGCTTCTTCAATATATTCACAAATATCCTTGGCAATAATTTCACCCTCTGATCCTTCTAAATTAATTGGCAAATTTAACATTAATTCTTTATACAACAAAGACTTTGCCATCTTTAACTTACTTGGATCTTTTAGATAATATTCTTCTAAATACTTATTGCCACTTAAATAGCCATCAGATTCTTCAATTGGTAATTGAAACTTAGGAATAAAATTAAACTCTAGGCCATTATTATTAAAAGTAATATCATCACCAATTTCTTGACGTATTAAAGAATCAATCAACAATACCTTAGCATTAATAAAACCATCACCACTTAAATAAGTGTTACAAATATCAATATATTCTCTTAAATTTTTCTTATCCAACAAAGAAACCGCAATAAGTTGTTTTTCTTTAGAATCATTTAAATATTCCACAATCTCATCATCACTCAAAGTCTTTTTATCAACACTTTTATGAAAACTGTTTT
>CAVBAX010000025.1:0-14016 GCA_963593105.1 Candidatus Methanomethylophilaceae archaeon
ATGTTAATAATCTTACCATGTCCTTTTTTAATCATGCCAGGAATTACTGCCTTAGATACAATAAATGGTGCATTTAAGTCTACATCAATTACTTGTCTAAATTGATCAGCACTCATATCACACATTGGAATTCTCTTAATGATACCTGCATTATTTACTAAGATATCAATAGTTCCAACTTCTTCTTCAATCTTTTTAACCATAGCGGTAACTTCTTCTTCTTTAGTTACATCACATACATAGCCATATGCCTTGATACCTTCTTTTGCATAAGAATCAAGACCTAATTGTTTCTTTTCTTCATTAATATCGTTGAAGCAAATTGTAGCTCCAGCCTTAGCGAATGCGCTCGCAATCGCAAAGCCAATTCCATAGCTAGCCCCAGTAACAAGTGCTACCTTGCCTTCAAGACTAAAATTGTTCATTTCAAACATTATCTTTATCTCCCCCAGCGCATATTCTTAAGCGCTTACATTGATTATAATATCACAAAATACAATTCTCTGTACATTTAATTTTATGAAAGTTATTTTATGTAAAATTTTTGAAGTTTTTTACAATTTATGAAAATATTTTATATATAATACAAATATGCAAGTAATTAATTCACTAATGAACAAATCAGGTTTAGCTTCTATTCAATTAGCCAATATTTTTCTTGAATTAGAAGTTGGTTCTAGAATTCCAACCGTAACCGAAATATCTAAAGAATTCTCATTACCTAGAGGGACTGTTCAAAACGCTGTTAAAAATCTATCCGATTTAGGCGCTATAAAACTACAATCAAAGGGTTATCAAGGTACCATTTTAAAAGAAAAAAACACAAGTATACTACTTGAAATATTAGGAGTAACTGATTTAGCAGGTATCATGCCCTTTCCCTATTCTAGAAGACACGAGGGCTTGGCAAGTGGCCTAACTAAAACTCTTGAAAATAGAGAAATTCCTGTCTATCTAGCCTATATGCGTGGTGCTGTAAACAGAATGAAAATGGTTGAACAAGGTCGTTACGATTTTGCGATCGTGTCAAAATTATCAGCTACAAACTATCTAAAAGAACATAAAGATTTAATGATTCTTTTAAATCTTGGTAAATATTCATATATCTCAAAACACGTGCTTTGTTTTAAAGATCAAAAAGCCAAAACAATTAAAAATGGTATGAAAGTAGGACTTGACGAAGTATCAAGCGATACTTGTGAGATTACAAAAAGACTATGTAAAAATAAGAAAGTTGAGTTTGTCCCAATGGAATATTATCAAGCTATCGATAAAGTAATAGATGGTGAAATAGATGCTGTTGTAACAAATGTTGATGAAATAAACGATAAAGGCATACCAATTCACTATGTAGATATTGAAAACTATTGGGATGGTTATGATAATGAAGCTGTAGTTGTAGTATTAAAGGATTCATTAATTCCTATCAACTATCTAAAAAGATCAATAGATAAAAAGGTAGTATTAGATACTCAAAAATTAGTTATTAATAAAAAGCTTAGATTACTCTAAGTTTTTTTATTTCATTCCTTGTACAAAATATTGTATTATTGAGTTAGAAAGAAGGATAATTTATGAAAATTGCTTTAATTAAC
Source organism: Candidatus Methanomethylophilaceae archaeon (assembly GCA_963593105.1). Taxonomy (GTDB): domain Bacteria; phylum Bacillota_I; class Bacilli_A; order Erysipelotrichales; family Erysipelotrichaceae; genus Colivicinus. Next base: position 1,596 of record CAVBAX010000025.1, read on the forward strand.
GAATTCTCACAATCTAGTAAGAACGACACAATACTAAACGTTCTTAAAAGCGTTGTAGAACCAATGGGACACACAGTTTATAACACAGGTATGAATACCGTTGATTCTACTTTAACAGTTGGTCAACCTGGTTATTTAACTTATTTAAACATTGGTGTGCAAGCTGCATTATTATTAAACTCTAAAGCTGTAGACTTTGTTATTACAGGATGTGGAACAGGACAAGGTGCCCTAATGGCATGTAATATGATGCCAGGAGTAGTATGTGGCTATTGTATCGATCCAAGTGATGCTTATTTATATCTACAAATCAACAATGGTAACTGTTTATCTTTACCTTTCGCTAAAGGTTTTGGTTGGGGCGCAGATGTAAACTTAAAGATTACCTTTGAAACAGCATTCTCATCTCCTGCGGGCATGGGCTATCCAAATGAACCAGGCAGAAAAGAATCACAAAATAGAAATGCTGCTAAGTTATTTGAAACCAAACTACAAGTAGCTAAACCACTTCTTGAAGCACTTAAATCAATTGACCAAGACCTTGTAAAAAATGCTCTTACTCCTAGATTCCTTGAATGTTTCTATGCAGGATGTCAAGATGCTAAGATCAAGGCATATGTTGATTCTTTAGTTAAATAACATGAAAAAAATATTTGCGATTCATACTTCAAATGTATCTTATTATGATTTAAAAGGATTATTTAATAAGTATGCACCTGATGTTGAATACCACAACATCGTTGATGATTCTTTACTTGATGAAGTAAAAGCCAATGGGCATATTACACCAGCCATCATTTCAAGAATGTGTCAATATTTCAAGATTGCAGAAAGTCTAGGAGCTGATTTAATCTTTAATCAATGCTCATCAGTTGGTGAAGCGGCTGATATCGCTGCCAAATGTGTTAGTATTCCAGTTGTAAAAATTGATGAAGCCATGGCAGAAAAAGCTGTAAGTATTGGTAAAAGAATTGCGGTTATCGCCACTGTTGCCTCAACTGTTGGACCTAGCACAAGGCTTGTAAAAACCAAAGCTAAATTAGCTAATAAAGAATGTGTAGTTGATGAAATATTAGTAGATGGTGCGCTTGATATTTTAATGAAAGAAAAAAATGTTGAAAAACATAATCAATTAGTAATTGATGCCATCAATAAAGCAAGCGAAGACCACGATGTTATTATCTTAGCTCAAGGTTCAATGACGGCTATACTACCATATTTAAAAGAAACTAAGGTTCCAGTACTAACAAGTCCTGAAATCGGTGTTAAAAAAGCGGTAGATATTTTAAAAGGAAGTTGTTAACTTCCTTTTTTAGTTCCATAAAATCACAAATAGAATTGCTAAGGCACAAAAGCCATAGCCACCATATAACATCATTTTTTCTTCTTTGTTGTATGGAGTAGACTTATCAGGATTATTAGCGATTCTTTTTTGATACCTTAACTTTGTCGCAAGTATTAGCACAAAGCCAATAACAAGTGCGATATATTTTAAACTTCTAATCATTTTTTCTCCTTTACTAAATGAGTTGTAAGCTCTTTGTAGCACAATTCAATTTCACTATCGCTCAATGAATCATTTAAGCTTTCAAGTATATTAATAGCTTCATTATAATAAGCTTTTTTATTATCAGTCGCAAACTTTGAAAAGTCACTATCTTTTTTAAAGAAGTAACACACTTCAATATTTAAATCGCCACATTTTTTCTTAATATTATCAATATGCTTATCGATTGTTTCCTTAGTACCTGCAATTTTATAGCGTTTATTATCGCGTTTTACAATCAAGTGTTTGTCGCTGTCTTTACCACTTATTTCTCCACTTGAATTAACTATATAACACACTAATATCCCTTTAATTGTAATAATTGTAACAAGCTCATGAACTGGTACATATTTATCATTTAAATAAGAGTTGAAAATTATACGGTTATTGCCAATTCTATTTTTTATAAAAGAACTCTTAGAAGCATCATGCTTAGTTGAGAATTTGTAGTAATATTCAATAAAATTTGAATAAATATGCTTATAAAATTTGTTTTTATATTGGCTTTGATAAAACTTAATTGCGTTAACCGTCCACATCAAAACAATGGCTGCGCATAATCCATATAAAATAGTTTCCATATAAATACCTCACTTTATATTTAATCACAAATATACAAAATTTTATTTTTTGAAAAATAATTTAAATACTCTTTATTAACTTTCTCATTGCTGATGACAATATCAATATCTTTAATATCTGCAAATTTATTAAACGCAACATTACCAAATTTACTATCATCTAAGACAACGCATTTTATCTTAGAATGATTTAAAACTTGTTTTTTAACATTTCCTTCAAAAAAATCATTATTTGTTAAGCCCTTTTTAAGGTCAAAACCAACTGTTGATATAAAAGCTAAATCAAAGTTATATGGTATATTTGAAGTATCAAAGACAAAGCTTTTAATATCACTTCGATATTGACCACCTATTAAAATAGTATTTAGATCTTTCCTGTTTTCCAATTCTTTTATAACAAGTAAACTATGAGTTACAATTGTTATATTTTTCTTTAAATAAGGAACTATTTGACATGCGGTAGTACCAGAATCTATAAAGATAACGTCATTTTCTTTTACTTTAGATGATGCAAGTTCACCTATTTTTCTTTTTTTATCTAAGGAACCTGTTTCTCTAAGTCCAATATCAATGACGCTGCCATCTTTATAAATGACTCCACCATATACTTTTTCAATATTTCCTTTTTCTTCTAATTCCTTTAAATCTCTTCTTAAAGTTTGGATTGAAATATCAAATTTGTTAGTAAGTTCTTCTAATGTCAAGGATTTTTTTTCTTTAATATATTCTTCTATTTCTTTTATACGATTATATTTCATAAATAAAGTTTACCAAAATTTACTCAAAATTTGTTAAAAATATTATCATTTTGCGTTATTATATAAATGAAAAGAGGTTATATATGAAATACTTAAACTTTGATGAAAATAGACCCCTAGATTTAATACTAATAGGTCGTATTGCGATTGATTTAAATCCTGCAACAAACGAAGACTTTAAGCCACTTAAAGATGTCCACTACTTTGAAAAATATGTAGGAGGCTCACCTGCTAATATTGCTTGCGGTATAAGCAAACATGGTTTAAAGGCTGGTTTTATTGCTAAAGTATCAGATGACCAATTTGGTGATTTTGTAACCGAATACTTTGACAGGCATGGCATCGATACAAGCCATGTAACAAGATGTACAAATGGAGAAAAATTAGGTTTAACATTTACAGAAATGCTTTCAAGTAAAGAAAGCAATATTCTAATGTATCGTAATGAAATAGCTGACTTACAATTAAGTGTTGATGATATCGATGAAGAATATATTGCTTCTGGTAAGGCAATACTAGTATCTGGTACTGCCCTAGCTTTAAGTCCAAGTAGAGAAGCAGTATTAAAAGCTGTGATGCTTGCAAAGAAAGTAAACACGCCAATTATTTTTGATATTGATTATCGTCCATACAATTGGAAAAACTTTGATGAGATTTCTATTTATTATTCACTTGTGGCCAAACATGCTGATATTATCATGGGCTCTAGAGAAGAATTTGATTTAACTGAAAAACTAATTAAAGAAGGAATGGACGACAAACAAAGCGCATCTTATTGGCAAAATCAAAACGCTAAAGTAGTTGTTATTAAACATGGAATGCAAGGTTCTACTGCTTATTTAAATAATGGTGAAAGTTATTCAATCAAACCCTTCCCAGTTAAATCTAGAAAAGGCTTTGGCGGAGGAGATGGCTATGCTTCTGGTTTCTTATATGGCATTTATAATGAGTGGCCAATGTTGGATTGTCTAGAATTTGGTAGTGCAGAGGCAAGTATGATGGTTAGAAGTAATAACTGTTCTGATGATTTACCAACAAGTGAAGAAGTAAAAGAATTTATTAAAAAAACCAAAGAAGAATATGGCGAAATGGTCGCTAGAGTATAAGGAGAAATTATGGCAAGAGATTTTTATGTACCTGCACATATTATTACAGGTAGTGGTGCACTAGATAGTGCTGATTTAAAATTAGGCAAAAAAGCCTTAATTGTAGCTGACCCAATGATGGTAAAACTTGGCAATGTTGATAAAGTTAAAGCAGTACTAGAAAAACAAGGTGTTGAATATGGAGAGTTTACAAATATCACAGGTGAGCCTACAGATATTATGGTTGAAGAAGGCGTTAACAAATATAAAGAAACTAGTTGTGATTTCTTGATTGCTATTGGTGGTGGTTCCCCTATTGATACCATGAAAGCTATTGGTGCTGTTATTGGCAATGGCGGACAAATAGATGACTATATGGGTAAAACTATCGAAAAGAAAACACCGACATTGGTTGCGATTCCAACTACTGCTGGTACTGGTTCTGAGGCCACTCAATTCACTATCATCAATAATACAAAACAAAATATCAAGATGCTACTAAGTGGTAAAGTGCTTATCCCTTCAATTGCTATAATTGATCCTCAATTTACTTTAACTGCTCCAAAAAGTGTTACAGCGGCAACTGGTCTAGATGCTTTATGCCACGCTGTAGAATCATATACTTCAAGAAAGGCTCAAGCCTTATCAAAGTCTTTCTCAGTTTCAGCGATCAAAAGAATTTTAAAATATCTACCAATTTGTTATGAAGATGGAAGTAATACTAAGGCAAGAGAAGAAATGTCCATTGCAGCTTTGGAAGCTGGTATTGCCTTTAATAATTCATCTGTAACTATCATTCATGGTATGTCTCGTCCAATTGGTGCTTTATATCATGTTCCTCATGGTCTAAGCAATGCGATGCTAATAAAAGAATGTTTCTCATTTGCCTTAGATGGTGCCTATAAAGAATTTGGTGACTTAGCAAAAGAAGTAGGTGTTGCCCCAAATACAGATGATGATATAACAGCAGCTAAAAAGATGTTAGAAGCTATCAACAACTTAGTTGAAACATGTAAGGTTTCTACACTTCAAGAATTTGGTGTAGATAAACAAGACTTTATTAATAATATTCCTAAGATGGCAAAAGACGCCATTGATTCAGGTTCTCCTGGCAATACTTTAAAGAAGTGTACTAAAGAAGATCTTGAAGAAATATACCTTAAAGTAATTAATGCTTAATTATCAAGACAATCGCTGAAATAATCAGCGATTTCTTTTATCTTTAAAATATTGTGATAAAAATAAATGTTTGCAATGTTTTATTCAAATTGATTTTGACAAAATTGATTTGAATAAATGGTAACAAATATGTTCATAGGTAGAAAAAAGAATTAGAATACTTAAATAATTTTTACAACAAACCAAAAATAGGAATGACAATTATATATGGCCGTAGACGTATTGGAAAAACAACCCTAATTTTAGAATTTGTAAAAGATAAGAAAACAATATTTTATACTGCCACTAAAGTTGGAAAAGAAAGAAATTTAGAATTATTTTCAAAACAGGTATTAAATGAGCTAATGCCAAACATAGGAAATATAAGCTTTAATTCACTAGAGGTTATATTTGACTTTATTGATAAAAGTGTTGGAAAAGACAAATTAATATTAGTAATCGATGAACTACCATATTGGGCAGAAAAAGAAGAAGCTCTTTTATCAATTCTACAAAAATATATTGATACTGTTTGGAATGATAAAAATTTAAAAATTATTTTATGTGGATCTTCTCTAAGTTTCATGGAAAATAAAGTACTAAGCGAGAAAAGTCCCTTATTTGGAAGAAGAGACTCACAAATCAAATTAGAAGCCTTTGATTACTTGGATGCTGGTAAATTTGTCCCAAATTATTCAAATGAAGATAAGGCAATTTCTTATGGTATTACAGGAGGGGTCGCCAAATACTTATCTATGATAGATCCTGAAAAAGATATTCATGAAAATATTATCAATTTATTCTTTAAAACAAATGGCTATCTATATGATGAAACCAGAAACTTATTAACACAAGAATTTTCTGATATCGCAATTGTAAACAATATAATTGAACAAATCGCATCAGGAGAAAATACTTTAAATAAAATTTCTGAAAAAGTACATGAAAGTCAACAAAATGTATCCTATTCTTTGGATAAATTAATAAGTGTAGGCTTAATCGAAAAGAAGAAATGCATTACCGAAGAAAAAAACAACAAGAAAACACAATATGTTTTAAAAGACCATATGTTTAAGTTTTGGTACAAATTTATTCCTAGCACAACAAGTGTTATTGAAATGGGACAAGGAGAACTATATTACAATAAAGCGGTCAAACCCTACTTGCATTCTTTTATGGGTCCAATCTTTGAAAATATGTGCCAATACTATACCTTAAAACAAGGAATAAGTGGAAAATATGGATGTTTTATTACTTCTGTTGGCACTTGGTGGGGGCAAGAAAGAAAAAGAGATGAATACAGAAATATAAAAACACAATCAACAGATATTGATGTTGTTGCTATTTCAGATATCGATAAAAACGCAATCATTGGTGAATGCAAATTCAAAAACGAAAAAATAGATAAATATATATATGAAACACTAATTAATAAAAGTGATTTAATCACCAAATATAAAGTCACAAAATATATATTATTTTCTCTATCAGGCTATACAGATTGGTTTAAAACTTTAAAAGATGAAAACACGATCTTACTTACATTAGACTCTTTATATAAATAGAGTCTTTTTTTAAAATTACTTTTTGAATTTGTACTTCCCTTTTCCATAGCCGTATACTGGTTCAATAATATCTGCCTGTAACAAATTGGAAAGAAATTTAGAAGCTCCTGAACCTTTTAATTCAAGAAGTTCCATAACCGCACTTCTTCCAAACATCCCATCAAAACCAAACTCTTCAAAGAGCCTATGGATATGAACTATTGTTTTTATTGAGAAATTGTCACCTTTTTTAGAAAGTATAGTTTCAATATCCACTTTTTGTTCTTGAATGTCCACTTTTTCTTTCTCAATATCCACTTTTTCTTTCTCAATATCCACTTTTTCTTCATCCAAAAGTCCACTTATGTGAAGATTTCGATTATGAAGTTCATTATTCTCGTTTAAAAGCAGATTTCTAAGAAAAGTTTCTAAATACTCTGTTGTTTCATGAATGCCTTTTTGTATATTTGTATAGTTAGCACGGACAAGTGCATTTCTGAAATACCACGCATTTTCCGCAAAAATATCATTAGTTACAGAGAAGCCAAGCGTTCTTAAATATTTAATGAAGAATACAGCAGTTGTTCTTGTATTACCTTCCCTAAAGACATGAATTTGCCATAAGCTTGAAACGAATATCGCAAGATGATGGATAATCTCATCTATTGAAAGTCCTTTATAACTAAAATTTTTCTCCTGCAAAAAATCATATTCAAGTGTGGCCTTCAATTCTGAAGCGCTACCATACATAACAGTATCTCCATCAAGTACCCATTCTTTCTTTGTGAAGTTGCAATCTCTTATCTTTCCAGCGTGTTTATAAATTCCATGAAAGAGTTTGCGGTGGATAGAAATATACTCGTTTAAGGAAAATGAGAATGCTGTTTCGGAAAGAATTTCTGCAATACGGGACGAAACCTTATCTGCTTCTTCGGTACGTTCATCATCAGACAAATGTATTGGTCTTTCTTCATAATAGCTGTCAATAAGGTCTTGCGCTTCTTTTATCGTGATTTTTCCTTCGATATTTTGAATAGCAGTATCAATCAAATATTTAGATGGCTTGAGCCCATCAACCGCTTGAAGTCCGATTGCCGTACTCCAAACATAACCCTTATAGGTTTTATTTGGTTCAAACTCCTTTAAATATTCTTTAAATGGGTCTTTTTTCATATCCATTACCTCGCTTTGTAATCTTATAAATCTATATTATCTAATTTGCGCAGATCATTTACACAAATTCTAATTTGAGCATATCTCTTATGAATATTATACTCGACTACCACTTAAGAAAAACTTCATTAAATGTAATAACCCAGCAGACTGTTGACGATTATATAATATTTGAATTGAATAATTAAAAATATTTCGTTAGTTGTAAAACGGCGCTATAAAATGCCCCAATGGTATATTAGTTTGGCACTCTACAATTATCGATAATAGACAAAATAAAAATGTAGTTTTTCTTACATAATTATTTTGTCCTAAAACAAACAAAAAGATATGGTTTATATCTTTGGTGCTTAGCACCACCTTTGATAATGCCATATCTTTTTTAATACTATTATTTAGACAACAATATTAACCATCTTATTTTTGATGATGAAATGTTTCTTAATTTCTTGACCATCAATAAACTTGATAACATTTTCTTGTTTTAAAGCTTCATTATAGATTGTTTCATCATCGGCATCTTGATTAATAGTAAACTTAGCTCTTACCTTGCCATTTACCTGTACTACTACTTCCTTTTCAGCTTTTACAAGCTTAGATTCATCATATGTAGGCCAGCTTCTATATGCTAAATCAGTTTTACCTGTAAGCATCTCATACATTTCATTACATAGATGAGGTGCCCAAGGAGATAACATTTGTACAAAGTTAACAAGATATTCTTTATATACTTTTCCCTCTTTATAACAATCATTAATGAAAATCATCATTTGTGATATAGCTGTATTTAAAGAAAGATTTTCAATATCTTCACTTACCTTCTTAACCGTAAAATTATATGAATAATCAAGCTTACCATCATTTGTATCTACAATCTTAGAATCATCACTTACCAAACGATATACTCTTTCAAGCCATCTATGAGCACCTTCTAGTCCTTGAGTAGACCAAGGCTTATCAGCCTCTAAAGGTCCCATAAACATTTCATATAGTCTTAAAGTATCAGCACCATATTGATTAACAACATCACTTGGATTGACAACATATTCAGGGAATCTTTTGCCCATCTTGATGCCATTTGACCCTAGGATATAGCCTTGGTGAACTAATTTTTGAAAAGGTTCAGCTACTGGTACTATTCCTTCATTATGTAAGAAATTATTCCACATTCTTGAATATAGTAAGTGTCCTACTGCATGTTCTGGACCACCAATATATAAATCAACTGGAAGCCAATGTTTCATTAATTCAGGGTCACAAATACATTTATCATTATGTGGATCAATATATCTAATAAAGTACCAGCTACTACCAGCAGAACCTGGCATAGTTGAAGTCTCTCTTTTACCCTTCTTACCATGATACTCTACATTCACCCAATCAGTTGCCTTATCAAGAGGTGCACCTGTTTTACTTGGACCATAATCTTCAAGTTCTGGAAGAATTAAAGGTAAGTCTTCGTCAGCTAAAACACCAATTGTTCCATCTTCATAATGTATTACTGGAATTGGTTCACCCCAATATCTTTGTCTTGCGAATATCCATTCTCTAATACGATAATTTACTTTTTTCTTACCGATTCCTTTTTCAGATAAATATTCAATCATCTTATCAATAGCTTCTTGTTTATTTAAGCCATCTAGAAAACCTGAATTAATATGAACACCATCACCAGTATAGGCTTCATTTGTAATATCGCCACCTTCAATTACCGGAATAATATCGATGCCAAACTTTTTGGCAAAGGCGTAGTCTCTTTCATCATGAGCAGGAACCGCCATGATTGCACCTGTACCATAGCTCATTAATACATAGTCAGAAATCCAAATAGGAATCTTTTTATCATTAACAGGATTAATCGCATATCCACCAGTAAAGACACCGGTCTTATCCTTATTTAATTCTGTTCTTTCCATTTCTGATTTTAAGGCGCATTCCTTTTTATAAACATCTACTTTTTCTTTTTGTTCAGGACTTGTAATTAAATCAACAAGAGGATGTTCAGGTGATAATACGCAATAAGTAGCACCAAATAACGTGTCACATCTTGTGGTAAAAACAGTGAAATCTTTATCAGTATTTTCAATCTTGAACTTTACTTCAGCACCAATAGATTTGCCAATCCAGTTTCTTTGCATCTCTTTAGTAGACTCTGGCCAATCAAGATCATTTAAATTATCAAGCAATTGTTCTGCGAAAGCTGGAATATCCATAATCCATTGTTTCATATTCTTTCTAACAACAGGATAACCCCCTCTTTCTGATTTACCATCAATTACCTCATCATTGGCAAGTACTGTTCCTAATTCTTCACACCAGTTAACAGGCATTTCAACACATTTTGCGTAACCTTTTTTAAACAATTGGATAAAAATCCATTGTGTCCATTTATAGAATTCTGGATCAGAAGTAGATATTTCCTTAGACCAATCATATGAAAAGCCTAAACCCTTTAATTGTTCCTTAAAATGCTCAATGTTTTTATTAGTAAAACCAGCTGGATGATTGCCAGTAGAAATGGCGTATTGTTCAGCAGGCAAGCCAAAAGAATCAAAGCCCATTGGATGCAAGACATTAAAGCCCTTCATTCGCTTATATCTTGCCACAATATCGGTAGCTGTATAACCTTCTGGATGTCCCGCATGTAAACCTACACCACTTGGATATGGGAACATATCCATTACATAATACTTAGGCTTAGTAAAGTCATAGACATCAGTTTTAAATGTTTGATTGTCTTCCCAATACTTTTGCCACTTCTTTTCGATTGTCTTAAAATCAAATACTGACATATTTCCTCCCAAAATAAATAAAAGGTAGTACACAAGGGTGCAAAGCACGGTACCACCTTAATTTTAACTTTAATCTCTTAACGCGAGTTACGTTTAATCTTTTTGTTAAACAAGTTCAATATTATTCTTAATTGTCTTACACCTAACAACAACTCTCTTTATAAGAAATCTATTTACTACTTTTAACGATTACTTATTAATAATATGCTTTTTATAAACCAAAATCAATCTATAATTAGATAGAGGTAAACAAATGAAATGGTATAACAATGTAAACTTTTATCATATTTATCCTATCGGACTATTAGGTACAGAAAAAGAAAACGATTATCAAACTTTATCACATAAATTAAATGATTTATATCCTTGGATTGACCATATGAAAGAATTGGGATTAAACGCTTTATATATTGGTCCCTTATTTAAATCAAAAAGTCATGGATATGATACAACCGATTATAAACAAGTAGACAATAGATTAGGTGACAACAAAGATTTAAAAAAACTTATAGAATATTGTCATCAAAACAATATAAAAGTAATATTAGATGCCGTATTTAATCACACCGGCAGAGACTTCTTTGCGTTTAAAGATATCTTACAAAATAGAGAAAACTCTAAGTATCGTTATTGGTATAACATCAACTTTAATGGCAATAATTCCTATAATGATAATTTCTCATATGAAAACTGGGGAGGCTATGACTTACTGGTTAAATTAAATGTAAAAAACCCTGAAGTATATAACTATATCTTTGATGAAGTTGTTAAATATTGGATAGATGAATTTAATATTGATGGACTAAGACTAGATACTGCTAATGTTTTAGACTTGGATTTCTTGCATAAATTAAGAGAATATACAAACAATTTAAAACAAGACTTCTATTTAATGGGCGAAGTAATGTTTGGCGAATACACAAACTATGTAGGTGATGGTATGCTTCATGCGGTAACCAACTTTAATTTAGAAAAAGCTATTTATTCAGGATTAAATGATCATAATTTTTTTGAAATAGCACATACTGAAAATAGATTAAAGAACTTACCACACCTATATAATTTCCTTGATAATCATGATATTGAAAGAATTAGCACAAAGTTGCATAATAAAGCTCACTATTTACAAGCTCATATTATGTTGTATACCCTACCTGGCACTCCTGCCATTTATTATGGTAGTGAATTTGGCATAGAAGGACACAAAGATAGATTTGGACCAGATGATGAAATTAGGCCTAAGTTAAATATAGACAATTATAAGAATTGTTTAACAAATAATCCTTATGCTCAAATAGTAGCCAAACTCGCTCATTTTAGAAAAGATAATAGTGTTCTAGCATATGGCGAATATAAACAAATAGAATTAAGTAATGAATATTATTCTTATTCTAGAAAATTAAATGATGAAGAAATATTTGTTTGTCTTATAAATAATGATACAAAACATGAATTTTATTTTGAAACAAATGACATCTATCATGGTTTATTAAATAAGGAAGAATATATACCAGAAAATGGCCATATTAAAGTTAATCTAAATGGCAATGGTGAAATACTTTATAAGAAAGGTGTTTCTTTAAATATTGAAGTTCAAGAAATAAAACAAGAAATAAAACAAGAACTTAAAAAAGATTTTACTATTTCAAACAAACAATATGAAGATATGACTATTGAAGAATTACAAGATGCCATATTAGCTAAGATGGCAAGTAACGGTCCATTAAATGATCAAATGATCAAATCGGTAAGAGAAAATATTTGGAAAGATTCCTTGCTTAACT
>CAVBAX010000026.1:0-13959 GCA_963593105.1 Candidatus Methanomethylophilaceae archaeon
GAAAAAAGAAAAAAAATATTAGACTCAGCCTATGATCTATTTACCAACAATGGTGTATCTAATACTTCTATTTCTATGATTTGTGAAAAAGCAGGAATCGCTAAAGGTACTTTCTATCTTTATTTCCTAGATAAAGAAGATGTTTTAAGAAATCTAGTAAGAAGAGTATCCTTTGATATATTAAAAGCTGCCTATGAAGAATCCCAAAAGATTCAAGGCAACTTCATTGATAATGTAATAGTAATGGCCAATTATCTAATTGAACTATTCAAAAACGATAAAGATGCTCTACTTGTAATAAAGAAAGACTTTATCTGGCCCATATCGGAAGAGGAATTTAATACCACAAATGATCCAACCATGTCCAAGATAAGAGAAGCTATAAATGAATATTCTAAAGAAATAAATATGTCTTCACACAAAATCTTATTAAGATTATATGCCTTACTTTCGATGTTGTGTTCTGTATGTTATTCATCAATTATTGATGGTTTTCCAAATGATATTGATAGTTTAAAAGATGAAATATTTGAAATCACAAAAAGAACTCTAACTACTGAATGATATCAATATCATCATCACTTTTTATTGATACTGTTATCTTATTGGGCAGACAAGTAATTGTTTGTCCTTTTTTATTGATTTTTCCTTGTTTTATACAAATATGATCTTTACAATTAGCTTCTACAATATAAGCGTAGCCATCTTTTATAATCAAAGTATTTGTTCCTTCATTTAATATAATTTGCTTATCTATATTTAATGAATAAGTTGTTTTAACCCCATCTACATTTACAATGACAAAAGAACCATTTTCATGGTTTTGACTTATTAATAAAATTATTGCGACTAATAAAATAGAACAGCTAAAAATAGCTGTTCTAATTTTACGCTTTGATTTCAACTGTTTCACCATTTGGACCAGGTGTATTCTTTAGATAATCAATAATCTCATTCTTTTTATCAGCAGCAGTAATCTTACAAGGAAAGTTTGTTACCTCGCCTTCAACTAGTGCATGAGCTAAACCACTACAACCTGGAAAACCACAAGCGCCACAATTATAACCTGGAAGTTTTGAAGTAACTTCTTCTTCTCTTTTATCTACTTCAACATGAAATACTTTACTAGAAATAGCAAGTATAGCACCAAGTATTGCGCCTAGAATCAACATTATAAGTAATGCGTTAATCATCTGTTTCCTTTCTATTAGGGCAAGAGTTAATACTACAGCCCTTACAATCTTCCTTTAATTTCTCACACCCTTTAGGAACTGGTGTCTTACTATTAAAGTAATAACTAATTCCAAAAAGACAGGCAAGAAATACAAATATTATTATTGGTAACATTAAACAATACCAGCTAAGCCTGAGAAAGCTAAAGCCATTAAAGCCGCTACAACAAGAGCGATAGGATTACCTTTCCATGAAGGTAAAGTATCGGCATAATCTAGTCTTTCTCTAATGCAAGAAAATAAGAATAAGACCATCATAAAGCCAAGTGGCACAGCTAATGAATTAACACATGTTTCAATAAAACTATATTCAGCAGATATATTTTGTTGAGCTACATATAATACTGTACAGTTAGTAGTAATAAGTGGAAGATAAACACCAAGCGACTTATATAAAGTTGGCGAATACTTTTTAATAATCATTTCTACAAGTTGTACAAATGAGGCAATTACTAATATAAAGCTTATTAGTTGCATATACTCAATATGATAAGGAACAAGTATTAAATAATTTAGTCCATATGTAAGAATAGAGGCAAAAAATATTACAAAAGTAACAGCTAGTCCCATGCCAACAGCAGACTTACTAGACTTAGATACACCCATAAATGGGCAAATACCCAAGAATTTAGTTAAAACAATATTATTTGTTAATATTGCGGTTAAAATCATTGAAAGAAGCTTCATTATTTAGTATTCTCCTTTTTATTTTGATTAGATTTAATCTTGCCAAAGATGGCCGCAAAAACCGCGAAAGTCAAGAAAGCACCAACCGATCCTGAAAATAAAGTAATCTTATAATCTTCAAAAGGTAGTACAATCTTAAACAACATTTGTGATGCATCAAATGGATTATAGAATTCCAAAGCCATAGATGATAATAGTTCTCTTGTAATACTTATTAAAAGTAAAGAGAAAGTATAGGCAAGTCCCATACCAAGTCCATCAATAAATGAGGCAAAGACACCATTTTTAGAGGCAAAAGCTTCAGCTCTACCAAGTATGATACAGTTAACAACAATAAGTGAAAGAAAAGCACCTAAACTTGTATATAAAGAAGGCATATAAGCATGAAGCACCATTTGTAACATTGATACAAGAGTAGCAATTATAACAATATATACCGGTATTCTTATTTCATCTGGTATTACTTTTCTTAGTGCTGAAATAATAACATTTGAACAAATCAAAACCAAAGTTACTGATAGTCCCATACCAATCGCATTATTTAATGAAGTAGAAATCGCAAGGGTTGAACACATACCAAGAAACAAGCCAAATACTGGGTTATTTTTGATAAAACAATCTTTAAAATCTTTAAACATATTAGCCAATCTCCTTTATCGCAACTCTAGCTGCTTCTATCATTTTCTTCATGGCATTTGATGTCAAAGTAGCTCCACTTACCATATCAACATCTTCATCAAGACTTCTATTTAAATAATTTTTTTCGATATTACTTTCTTCAAAACACTTAGAACCATAACCATTAGTTTCTTGTTGAGTTAAAGTCTTTAGGGCAACAATGGTACCATCTTCATCAAAGCCAATTAAGATATCAATAGCGGTATTGTTGTTATAGCCAGTGCCACTTGTTTCAATAACATATCCCTTACCATCAACTTTATATACTGATTTAACTGTTGAATTTGAATAATCTAATACTTCAAATTCACTATCAGGAAATATTTCGTTGATATTTACAAGTAATGTCTTATAATCATTTTCTTCAATGATTGGCTCAAGCACTTCATTTAGACTTCCAATAGCGATGCCACTTAGTCCTGAGATAATACCCAAGAATAATAATAATTTAATTGTCTTATTCATAAGAGGCCTCCATGGTAGTATTATTATCTGCATATTTATAATCAGTAGGAGTAATAGATAAACCAGCAAATGTGATGGCGATAATTGTAACAAGAATTACTGTATATGTAATAATGCTATTTTTCTTATAAGCATCAATTTGTTTACAAGAAAATATCTTATCAATCAAAGGAGATAACATATTAGCAATCAATATGCCATAGCATACTCCTTCTGGTAGATTTCCTAAAAATCTAATAAAGCAAGTAACAAGCGCTGCCACACAAGCAAACACCATTCTTCCTGGAACCGAGAAAGGTGAAGTTACTGGATCGGTCAACATAAATACAGCACCATATAAAAGGCCTCCAGTACAAATAAAGGCAATCGCATATCTTATACCTAGACCATTTACCTCACCAATGATAAATGAACTTATAAAACATACCATAATATAAGTTAAAGGAACTCTCCAGTCAACTACACCATCAGCTAAAAAGATAATCAATAATACAAGAATTATTAACGTACTAGTCTCACCTAATGCACCAAAATAATTTCCTAAAAATAAGTTAGATAAACCACCATATTGAGCTAAATAAGCTTCAAAACCCTGTTTTGTCATTAGCCAACTAGAAGAGGCAAATGCTGAAGTAGGTGTTGATTGAGTGATTAAATCAACTGCAGCTGTTGAGACAAATGAAGTAGTAATAAAGCATCTTCCAACTGCTGCTGGATTGAAAGTATTTTGGCCAAAGCCTCCAAAAGCTAATTTACCAAAGAAAATAGCTAAAACACTTGATACAAATACTGCATATAAAGATGTATCACAAGGTACAATTTCCACCAAGATAAAACAAGTAATCCATGGAAATGATGTACTTAAAAATTGTTTAACATCCTTTTTTAAAACCAAGGCATAAACAACTTCGGTTCCTACTCCTCCAAGTAATGCACATACTAACATTAATAAAGCATGAACAAAGTATTGTTTTCCTAATACAAAGCTGTTATATAGACCAAACAAATAAACAACAATAAGACCAAGCAATAAGTGAGCCATTACTGTTTTGGTATTTAGTCTTCTTCTAAACATTGGGGTTGCTCTAAATTTATATTCAACCATTATTTAGCCCTCCTTAAGTTATAGAAACGTTTAGCACGTCTAATGTTTTCAGTAACTTCAATCTTACTAGGACAAATATAGGTGCACATACCACACTCTATACAATCCAAAACATGTAAGGCTTCAAGACGTTTAACATCATTAATCTTAAAGGCTTCATTGATTGAACAAGGTTGTAAAGAACTAGGACAATGTTCAACACATTGGCCACATCTAAGACAACTCATAGGCTTAATTTCTTCATGTTTATAGATAGTAACACCATTGGAAATAGTATTAATACATACCTCATCTTTAGTAACACATGTTCCCATCATTGGCCCACCCATCAAAATATTAGCAGGTGAGACTTTAACACCACCACAAGCTTCAATAAGTTCCTTAATTGAAGTACCAATACGACAATAAATATCGTGAGCGTGTTTGATGTTTTCACCAGATAAAGTCACAAAACGCATATACATTGGAAGTTTTTCTTTACTAGCCTTAGATAAAGTAATAGCGCTAGTACAATTACTTACAATAGCTCCTACCTCAATTGGTAGTTTATTGTAACGCTTGCCCATTAAAGTATTAACTAAAGTTCTTTCCCATCCATAAGGATAAGCATCTTTTACTGGACATATTTCAATGTTTTCATCATTTTTAAATAAGCCCCTTAATAATTCAATTGTTTCAACATGATATTCTTTAATACCAATCTTACAATTTTTAGCACCTGAAGCTTTAAACATTAACTTAACACCTAAATAGAAATCATCAGGGTTAGTTTCAATGTTTCTTATATCAGCTGTTAAATAAGGCTCACATTCCACCGCATTGATAAGTAGTGTTTCACACTTATCGGTATTATATTTAATATAAGATGGAAAACCAGCTCCACCCTGTCCTAATAATCCGATAGTCTTCATAAATTCAATGATTTCTTCTTTAGAACTATTTAGATCAATTACTTTTTCTAAATATTGTTTATCATCTTTGAAATCGTTTTTAATCACAATGTGGTTACAAGGTTTTAACCTTGCAGACATCTTCTTTTCAATAGCGATAACTTCACCTGAAACAGATGCATAAAAAGGCACATAAAAACGTGCGCTTGCTAAACCAATCATCTGTCCAAGTTTTACCTTATCACCAACATTAACTAAGGCTTCTCCTTCCACAGCTCCTGTACTTAGTGGTATAGAAACTATCTTTGGATCTACCGTCAAAACGGAATTTTCTTCCGTCAAGTACTTTAATGACCTAAGTTTTTTACACATCGGTCCAATTAAAAATGGCATAACTTTCCCTCACTATAATTTAATTATATAGTCAAAAAACAAGTTAAAATATTAACTTGTTAAAAAAATTAAAAAGTGAACAAATTCACGAAGAATATAATCATCATCTGATTTACTGTATTACTTGTTTATACAATTTAGACAAACAAGTTTAATATTCGTTTATATTGCCATCCAAATCAATCCAAGTAACACTGATACCAGGATATTTAGATAATATCTTTTTTCCTTCTTCTATGCTTAAAGAAAATAATGCAGTTGATAAAGCATCACATATTTTACTTTCTATATATACTACCGTAACTGAAGCATAATAAGTTGATGGATATAAAGTATTAGGATCGATAATATGATGATATCTATTGCCATCTAAATCAAAATAACGTTCATAATTACCTGATGTAACAAGTGAAGTATTAGCGATTTCTATAGTCTTTGATAGGCTACTTTCTTTAAAAGGATCTTTAATACCTATTTTAAAATTAGAACCATCTGCCTTATTTCCAATAAGCAAGACATTACCACCTAACGATATAGAATAACCATCAAGTTTATCGCCTAATTCTTCCCTAATAACATCACATACATAGCCCTTGGCAATACTTCCTACATCAATTGAAGAATCAATGTCACTTATATAAGCTGTTAGATTATTTTCATCAAGTATTAATGTTTCAATATCTATGTGTTTACTTGCTTCTAATAATAATTCTTCATCTGGTAATTCTTGATTATTTATTGCGTTTTTCCAAACAGAAGTCAAAGCGCCCATCATAACATTAGTTTTACCATTTGTGATATAGTATATTTCCTTACTAAAAGACAATAAATCAAATAATTCTTTTGGCACTTTAATCGCTTCTTTACCAGCCATACTATTTAGTTTATATAAACCATTTTCATCATGATCTTCAAAAGTATCTAACAAATTATGATACTTATTTAAGATAGTTTCTATTTCATTGGCCTTTATATTAAAAGTAGCTTCATCATCGTTTGAATATGATTTAACTAAACTTACGGTATCAAAATAAGAATAATAATATTTTTCATATGTTTCATTACTTTTGCAGCCAAATAAACAAATTATTAATAATAAAACCAATATTTTTTTCATAATTTAATCCTTTTAATAAGTACTAATGATAATATTCCTACAAGTATTCCTGAAAAAAAACCAGATAATAATAAATAAGGCAGATAATAAATGATAGTACTAGTATTTAATAAAAAATAAGCACAAAGTAGTTGGCCAATATTATGAGACAAGGCCCCAGCAACACATACACCATATTCATCAAAGATATTAATTTTCTTTAATATAGCCATTACAATTAAAGACAAGATAGCACCCGCTAAACTATATAAGAAAGTAAGGCCATTATTAAATAAAATGCCCATGATTAATACTCTAAGTAAAGAAATCAAAATCGCATCTTGAATTGAAAACTTATAGATAGTAAAGATAATAGCGATATTACATAATCCAATTTTAATACCAGGTATTACAAAATTATAGGGAATAATACTATCGATATAGGAAAGTATCAAACAAAGACAAAGTAAAAAAGACAACAAAACTAGTTTTTTATTTTTCATTTTAATATAGCCTTAAATTCCACAATATTGTCTTTATAGTAGGCACTTAAATCACCATTATGTCTTTGGCATATCGCTTTGCCTATTGCCAAGCCCAAACCATAACCATTTGTTTTTTTATTATGTGATTTATCCACTCTATAGAATCTATCAAATAAATACTTTAAATCTTCCTTTTTTATATTTGAACATGTATTAGCGCAACTTAAAATAATATCATTCTTTAATTTAGTAACGTTTAAATTAATAATAGAGTTTTCATCACTATATTTAATTGCGTTATCTAAAAGTATTGATATTAATCTAGATATATTTTCTATATTTCCCAAATACATTAAATCATCGTTAACATTTACTTTTATTTCAATGTTTTTTTGCCTTGCCAAAGCATAAAAGAAATCACTTGTTTCATACAATAAATCACTTAAATTAAACTGTTCTTTAACCATTTCTTTTTCTTCATTAAGTTTATTTAAAACAACCAATTCATTTACCAAAGTACTTAAATTATTAGTTTGCTTAATAGAAGCATTTAGCCACTTATTATCGCCAATTTCACTTTTTAAAAGACCTAATGAAGCACTAATGGTAGTAATAGGTGTCTTTAATTCATGAGAAGCATTAGTAATAAATTCTTTTTGTCTTTTATCATTTTCAATATAAGGCAAAACAATCTTTTTAGAATAGGCAATACTTAAAACAATAATAAGCACGCAACAAATAAAGGCAGCCAATATAGTATAAAAAGTAGTCATCTTAAATTGAGTCATTTCTTTTTCGACGTCCAAAAAAGTTGCCATATAACGATCATCACCATTTTTTTCCACTAAGAAACGATAGCCATTTTTATAACCATAGCCTTCCCCGTTTTCTAAAGCTATATTAATATATTCATCAGTTTGATCATTATTAACTTTATTAATATTACTTAAATTAGCTTCTGATAATTTGCCTTCTTTATTAAATCTTAAAGTAAAATAACGAGTTGTATAATAATCCTCATTTGGCCTATCTTTTGGCATTCTATAAGAATTAGAAACAATGGTATCTAAAGTATCAATCTCATTTTGTTTAGTTGTATAGTAATTGGCAAATAAAGAAATTGCACACAACAAAAACATCGTCAATAAGATTGAAATACTTATAATTTTGATAAATCTTTTTTGTAGCTTCTCTATCATTTTATTCCCAAGTAATAGCCCAGTCCCCTATTACTTAATATTGATAGTTTACTACCTAATTGTTTTAATTTTTTACGAATATTAGAAATATGTACCCAAACCACTGATATATCTACGTCTTCATATCCCCATACTTTTTCCATCAATAGCTCACTTGAAAATACTTTTCCAGGATTATTTATAAATAATTCAAATAATTGATATTCTTTGCCATTAAGATTACAAGTATTATCTTTACAATATACAATAGCTTTATCTTTATCGAATTTGATATCTTCATAAACAATGATATCGCTACTAATATTGCCACTTCTTCTAAGCATGGCCTTAATTCTAATTAAAAGCTCATCTATGTCAAAGGGCTTAGGCAAATAATCATCAGCTCCTGTTTTAAAGCCTAGTATTCTATCACTTGTTTCGCCCTTTGCCGTAAGTAACATAACTGGTGTATTAATACCTTTTTCTCTTAGCTTACTTAAAACTGTTAAACCATCTAAGCCTGGCATCATAATATCCATAATAATGCCATCATAGTCATTGTTTATTGCCAACAAAAGCCCATCTTCACCATTATCAGCTTTATCAACTAAATAATTATTTTTTAAAAGGATAGCCTCTAAGGCATCCAATAAATCTATTTCATCTTCTAGAACTAATAGTTTCATAGATTATTAATCGAATAAGCAATATAGCCATCAATTAAATCACCAACGGATTTAACAATTTCACCAGTATCTTCTCTCATATCATTAAAGATAAACTTAAGAAAAGTTCCTGCTAGACCAAATAAGACAAAGTCTGTATATTCATCAAACTTTTCTTGATTAACAGTATTTCGCATACCAATAGAATCAAAATAAGCAGTAATCATTTCTTTTTCATATTTAAATACCATGCGCTCTAAGTAGTCACGTGATAGAGAATTATAAATATGATAAATCTTTTTTTGATTAGCTTTACAAGTATCTAAAAAGTCTTTAAAAGATTCTTTCCAATCAGTATGACTCATCCACTTTTCTCTATTTGATTCAAACCATTTTTGAAGTAAATCATAAATATCTTCATAATGATAATAGAAAGTATTAGGTGAAATCTCACATCTTTTCGCAAGTTCAGAAACAGTAATTTTTTCAAAAGGCATCTCATCCAACATTTCTTCAAATGTTTCTATAATAGCCTTATTAGTACGTATAGCCATACTTCTATTCTATAGATTAAATCGAATATTTGCTAGAGTATTCTTTATATAATAAATCAAAATTTTTATCCTTACTAGCATGTCTTTTAGTCTTATGAATATAGCGATTATCATACATTAAATCATCTATTATTTCTGCACCAATGTCGTTACAATGATCGCCTACTCTTTCTAGATTTATAATTAAATCTGTCCAAATAAAGCCTGTTTCAATAGTACATTCACCATTTTTAACTCTATCAATATGATTAGCTCTTAAACTTTCTTTTAAACCATCAATTACTTCTTCAAGCGGTGCAATTTTAAGAGCCAATTCTAGGCTATTTTCCTTAAAAGCTTTAATCGCAAGAGCTACTATTTCATTAACAGCACCTGTCATCTTATCTAGTTCTCTAACGGCTTCTTCAGATAATGTTAGATTTTGACTTCTGATTTCTTTACTATCTTCCACAATATTAATCGCATGATCAGCTAATCTTTCTAAGTCATCAATTACCTTAAGCATCTTTGATACTTCTTTAGATTCAGCTTCATTTAAAGTGTTTTTAGAACTTAGCTCTACTAAATAAGTTCCTATAATATCTTCATAATGATCATTTTTATCTTCAATCTTGCATACTTTTTCATAAGCTTTATCTGAATAATTATTAATTGATTTAATAGCTTCAGACATAGCATTTTTAGAAGTATCAGCCATGTCTAATAAACTATCCTTAGCTCTAGATAAAGCTAAAGCAGGAGTTACAAATAAACGTGAATCTAGTTCATCATATTTTTCTTTTGACTTACTATCAGGAATTACTTTAAGTGCTAACTTTTCTAAAAGCGAAGACATAGGAAGTAAGATAATAACACAAATTATATTAAATAATGAATGGCAAATAGCGATACCAAACATTGTGGCATTATCTTCAAGTATTGGTAAATATACAAGTGACTTTATTATACAGAAGATAATAAGCACAACAATTGTACCTAATACATTAAACATCAAATGCACAAAGGCAGCTCTTTTAGCATTTTTATTAGTACCAATAGATGAAAGTAAGGCAGTAACACAAGTTCCAATATTTTGACCCATAATAATTGGAATAGCTGCCCCATAGCTTACTTGTCCTGTGGATGCTAGGGCTTGTAAAATACCAACAGATGCTGAAGAAGATTGAATAATGGCTGTTAATAAAGCACCCGCTAATACACCAAGGATTGGATTTGTGAACAATAAGAATAGTTGAGAAAACTCTGGCACATCAGCAAGTCCTGAAACAGCACTAGACATTGTATCCATACCAAACATCAATGTGGCAAAGCCTAAAAGTATTAGTCCTGTATCTTTTTTAGAATCATTTTTTATAAACATATAAAGAATAATTCCAATAAGAGCTAGAATTGGTGTAAATGATGTAGGCTTTAATAATCTAATCAAAACACTAGAACCATCGATTCCACCAAGTGATAATATCCAAGATGTAATGGTTGTGCCAATATTAGCGCCCATAATAACGTTAATAGCTTGTCTTAGGCTCATTAGTCCTGAGTTTACAAAACCAACTACCATAACCGTTGTAGCGCTAGATGATTGAATAATAGCAGTAATAACTAGTCCTGTTAAAAAGCCCTTAAACTTGGAATTAGTCATTTTAGCTAATAAATCTTTTAATTTAGCACCAGCTTTTCTTTCTAATGCTTGGCCCATGATATTCATACCAAACAAGAATAAGCATAGGCCACCAATCATTTCTAATACATCAAACAAATCCATAATAAAATCCCTCTTTTCCTTTAATTTATCAAGAGCTTGTTAAAGGAATAAAAAGGGATTGTAAAATCTATGTAAAATTAAAGTTTTGGTAAAGTAATTGTAAATTTTGAACCCTCATTCATCTTAGAAGTAACGCTAATTTCACCATTTAAAGTTTTAACAGCGTGCTTTACAATCGATAAACCAAGACCTGTTCCACCTACTTCTTTAGAACGAGATTTATCAACTCGATAAAATCTTTCAAAGATACGATCAATACTATCGGTTGGAATGCCAATACCATTATCTTCAATGGTTATGGTTGAAGAATTTAAACCATCTTTAATGTTAATTTTTACATAACCATTTTCTTTGTTGTATTTGATGCCATTATCAACTAAATTGTAAATTATCATATGTAAAAGCTTTGGTGAACAATTTAAAGATGAATGATCACCATCAACACTTAGATTTACCTTAGCATTACTTGCGACCATGTTTAAATCATTTATTACACTGCTAGTAGCCTCATATAAATCAATTATTTGATAGTCACCACTTTCATCTTTTTCTTCATCTAAATAAGATAATTTAATAATATCTTCAATTAAAGACATTAAACGTTTTGATTCTTTATAGATTTGTTTAGAAAACTTAGTAATATCTTCTTTACTAGATACAAAGCCATTGCTTAAAAGTTCGGCACAACCTGATATATTTTGTAAAGGTGTCTTTAATTCATGAGAGACATTTGCCGTAAATTCCTTACGCATCATTTCAGTCTTTTCTTTTTCAGATATATCAATAATCAATAAAGAAATACCCTTTACCTTATCATTTGAAATAATTGGTGAAGCATAGAACTCATAATTGATATTATTAATAGGAATTATAAGCTCTGATTTCATTCCTTGTTTAGCCTTATTTAATAAATCTTGCATCTCCACGCTGTTATTAAATAACAACAAGTCTTTGCCAACACTATATGTAGTAATATTTAGTAAATTAGAGGCAAAATCATTAATTGATAAGATAATTCCTTCATCATTTAATAATACTAATCCTTCATTTAAATTCTTAGTTGCCGCATTGAATTCATTTTTCTTTTCTGATAATTCTTTTTCTTGGTTATGCAATAGCCTTTGTTGAACTGAAAGTCTATTTATAAGTGGCTTTATTTCCTCATAGGTTTCGCATTTATCTACATTGTCTAAGTCAATTTCATTAAGCGGTTCTACTACCTTACTTGATACTTTATAAGCCAAATAAAATGATAAGCCAATAGTAATGAGCACAACAATTAATAAAGGTTGAATCATGCTGATGGCAATAGCCCATATTGAAGATTGTGAGATTGATGTTCTAACAATTGAACCATCATTTAATAGTCTTGCACAATATAAAGACTTATATAAGACTGTATTAGAATAGCGAATACTTGTGCCTACGCCATTTTCAAGGGCTTTTTCAACTTCTTCTCTTTCTAGATGATTTTCCATTTTAGGGGCATTAGCTGTATTATCAAATAAAACTTCGCCATCCTTTGAAATCCAAGTAACTCGGCATACTTCATCATCTAAATTATTTAGATAATCTAAGCCATTTTTTTCAACGCCTACCGCTACAAATTCACTATCCAGTTCCAATTGTTTTAATTGAACGCTTGTAAAATATTCATATAAAACACCCATAATTAAGACAAGCGAACAAAGTAAAGTGATAACACCAACCAAACATGTTGACTTAAAAATCTTATTTTTCATTGTAAGCCTCCATCTTATAGCCAACTCCACGAAGAGTCTTTATACAAGTTCCTGCTTCTTTTAATTTATTTCTTAAAGTTCCAATATGAACATCGATGGTTCTGCTTTCTCCTACAAAATTAGATCCCCATATCGAAGACAAGAGATTTTCACGAGTAAAGACCAATCCTATATTGTTTATAAATAGTTCTAATAGTTCATATTCTTTTAAAGTAAGTTCTATTTCAACATTATCAACTTTTACAATATGTTCATCAGGACTTAAAGTAATAGGACCATTTTTAAGTATTTTGCCATCTAAACTTACATTCACTCTTCTTAGTACCGCTTTAATTCTAGATACCATTTCCATCATGCCAAAGGGCTTAGCTAAATAGTCATCAGCACCTAAATCTAGGCCAATTACTTTATCATATTCTTCACCTTTAGCACTTGCCATAATGATTGGAATTTGTTTATATCTTTCATCATTTTTAAGTCTTTTTAAAATAGAGATACCATCTTCCTTAGGAAGCATAATATCAAGTGTGATTAAATCAGGCTTTTGATTTTTTAAAGCTTCATTTAATTCTTCCCCATCGCTTATTCCAATCGCCTTAATGCCAGAAGCATTTAAGGTATATGTCATAAGTTCTCTAATTCCACGGTCATCTTCTACACAATAAATCATTTTACAATTCCTTTTTTACAATTTAATCCTACTTCATATTTATCATCTTTTATACAAAGCTTTGTAAATTATTTGTAAAATCATTATCTTTTATAGCTCTTGATATAATCAATTAAATAAGAAGAAACATTGACCGTAATAAGTGAATAGATTATTTGCCTAATTGGAATATAAGTCAAAGATAAAAACAAAACTGTTAAATCAGAAAATAAGTAACAAAACGATAATCGCCAACAAAAGGCATTAGATAAAGTTAAAGCCAAGACATCATCGCCACCAGCCGATCCTCCTTGTCTTACAATTAAACCAACGCCAATACCAACAAAAATACCACCAAGTATTGACGCTAATAATGGA
>CAVBAX010000027.1:0-13666 GCA_963593105.1 Candidatus Methanomethylophilaceae archaeon
CGCTACAATAGAAACTCTTGTTGAAGAATATGCGGCTGTTTATATTTGCGATTTAGTAAAAGATGAAATTACACCATTTAAAATATCAGAAAATAGTTTTTCTAGTATTTTTATGGATGATAAAGTAGATTGTTTTAAAAGCTATAGTTCTTGGAACAAATATATTTGGGACAATCTAGTCATAAAAGACTCTTATCCTGATTATCTAGAAAAGACAACAAGTGAAAATTTAATCGAAGAACTAAAAGAAAACAATTTATTTGTACTTAGAGCTGATACTATCCCTAATCCTAGTGGTTTAAAAAATTATGAATGTAGGTATGCTCGTATTAATACAGGAAATAATGACGAATACAAGGTGATAGTTGCTTATCGAAATATTGATGATCTTGTGATTTCAGAGAAAAAGCGTAATGATGAGCTTGAAAAAATAAATAACGAACTAGTTTATCAAAAAAAGGAAACAGAACTCGCTAATAATGCTAAGACTAATTTTTTAAGGCGTATGTCTCATGATATTAGAACACCTATTAATGGTATTATCGGTACTATTAATATTGCTTCTAGATTTCCAAATGATTTAGCTAAACAAAGTGAGTGTCGTGAAAAGGTAAAGACATCATCTAATTATTTGTTGGCTTTGGTTAATAATATTTTGGATATGTCAAAACTTGAATCTGGCGAAATTAAATTAGAAAATAAGTCATTTTGTATTAATGAAATATTAAATGAAACAAGTGAAATAATCAAAGAATATGGAAGTGAAAACTGTATAAGTTTATATACTGATTTTAATGATATAAAACATAGATACTTAATTGGATCTAAAGTGCATTTCCAACAAGTATTAATGAACATTGTTTCTAACGCGGCTAAGTATAATCGTTATGGTGGAAAGATTCATCTAACTTGTAAAGAAGAAAGTGATAATGGTGATATCGCAAACTTCATCTTTATATGTAAGGATACAGGGCTAGGTATGTCTAAAGAATATCAAAAACATATTTTTGAACCATTCACCCAAGAAGCCAATGATGCAAGAACTAGTTATAAGGGTTCAGGGCTTGGCATGCCTATTGCCAAAGAACTTATTGAACTACAAGGTGGTAGTATTGAGTTTGAAAGTGAATTAGATAAGGGAAGTACTTTTATAATTCATATACCATTTAAGATTGATAAAGATGTGATTGTCAAAGAAGAAATAAATGATAGCGATATTAAAGATGTTAAAATTCTAGTAGTAGAAGATAATGAATTAAACATGGAGATTGCAAAGTTCTTTTTGGAAGATAAGGGTGCAATTGTAAAATGTGCAAATAATGGTCAAGAAGCTATCGATATGTATAAACAAGATAAATATGATGTGATTTTAATGGATATTATGATGCCTATCATGGATGGTTTAGATGCCAGCAAAATTATTCGATCTTATGATAAGAATATTCCAATTATTGCCATGTCGGCTAATGCGTTTAGTGATGATATTGAAAAAAGTTTAAATGCTGGTATGAATGAGCATGTTACTAAACCATTAGATGTTGAAAAACTCGCAAATATAATTAATAAGCTTGTAAAAAAGGCATAATAAAAGCGGCAATTTGCCGCTTTGTTGTTTACATTAATGAACGATATAGTTTTTCGATATCTTCAACGCTGCATTCTCTTGGATTACCAGGACGACATGCATCGTTGTATGCATCGATTGCTAATTGGTGAAGGTCTTCTTCTTTTACAACACCTTTTAAGCTGCATTCGATACCAACATCTTTAGCTAATTGCTTAACAGCGTCAATAGCGGCCTTTCTGTATTCTTCTTGGCTCATATCATCAACACCTTTAACACCCATAGCACGAGCAATTTCTCTATACTTTTCACCACTTACAGGAGCATTGAATTCCATTGAAGTAGGAAGTAAAGTAGCACAAGCCTTACCATGTGGCATATCATAGTAAGCACTTAAAGTATGTGCCATAGCATGGTCAACACCTAGGCCTACATTTGAAAAGCCCATACCAGCGATATATTGGCCAAGAGCCATGCCTTCTCTGCCTTCTTTTTCGTTATTTACAGCAGATCTTAAGCTTTTAGAAATTAGTTCAATTGCCTTGATATGGAACATATCAGAAAGTTCCCAAGCACCAGCAGTAGTATAACCTTCAATTGCATGTGTTAAAGCATCCATACCAGTTGCAGCAGTTAAGCCCTTAGGCATTGAAGACATCATTTCTGGGTCTACAACAGCACAAACTGGGATATCATGTACGTCTACACAAACAAATTTTCTCTTCTTTTCAACATCTGTAATTACATAGTTGATTGTAACTTCAGCAGCAGTACCAGCAGTAGTTGGAACGGCAATAATTGGAACGCAAGGCTTCTTAGTAGGGGCAACACCTTCAAGAGATCTTACATCTTCAAATTCAGGGTTATTGATGATAATACCGATAGCCTTTGAAGTATCCATTGAAGAACCACCACCAATTGCGATAATACAATCAGCACCACATTCTTTAAAAGTCTTAACACCTTCTTTTACATTTTCGATAGTTGGATTTGGTTTGATATTTGAATATAGATGATATTCAATGCCTGCCTTTTCAAGTAAATCGGTAACTTTGCTAGTTACACCAAACTTAACTAAATCTGGGTCAGAAGCAACAAATGCTTTCTTAAAACCTCTATTCTTGAATTCCTCAGGAATAACTGAGATACATCCTGCGCCATGGTAAGATGTTTCGTTTAAAACAAATCTGTTCATTTATAAATTTCCTCCGATTTCAATTATAACGCTTATTGTGAAAATGGTAACAATTATATTTGATAAAATTTGTTTTCTAAATGCTAAACTATTATCAAGTAATAAATGGAGACCTTATGAATAAAAAGATTAAAAATATTATGCTTGTTTTGATGATGTTGGTAACATTACTTGGATGTAATACATCAAGTGTTATTAGTATGGATGATGTTGAAACTATACAAGCCTATAGCGATGGCACAATATATGGAACCAGACTAACTAAAATTGTGCTTACTTATAAAAAGGGTACAAATCTAAGCGGTGTTAATGTTGATACTTATACTATAGAAGATAGAGGCAGCCTTAATCCAGAATTTGGAAAGATTGAAATTGAAAGTGTTGATGTTTTAGATAATGTGGTCACGCTCACAATAAAACAAGGATTTGACGCAACTGAAAATAATGCCTTAATTTATACTGGTGATAACAGCGAAGGAATTAGAGAACGTAATTCTTATGGTGTTTATGTCACTACAGGATGGTATAGAGATATAGATGGAAATATCCATTATAAAGATGGTTTAAATGGCAAGTATTTAAGTAATGAAAACAATATAAGCTATCAAAAAAGAGATTGTTTAGAATTAAGAATTAAACATGAAAGTGATAAAACCTATGAGTGTTTAGCTGATGAGTATGGCAGCTTCAATAAAAACGGTAAATGGCAAGAAACAATTGATTTACAATTTGGTGATGATGGTTTTAAAAATTTATACGATTTACAAATTGCAAGTACTGCGGCAAATGTAAATGATAATACTGGTGATAAATATGTTAGAGGCTATTATTATGTTCCATATGACTATGATCCTGATAATGGCATTGTTTTTATCTTGCAAGGACAAGGTATTTCTTATTGGCGACTAGAAGATGGTAGCGATAATGAAGGCACTGGTATCATGTTTGATACAGCTAGCACATCTTGGAAAAATACAGGTGCAATTGTTGTTAATATTCATGATCGTTCAAGTTACGCTAAAGACTATGGAACTTTTTGGGATACATATGATTTTGTGTTAGATGATGTTGAAGTCATGAAATATTTTATTGAAAAATATAATGTTAGTGGCAATATTGTCTTACAAGGTAACTCTAGAGGAACAATGGCATCTTCAATGATTATCAAAGCTTTAGCAGGTCAGGCTTATAATCCTAAAAATCAAATAAAAGGTGGCGATTATATAGAAGACTATTATCTAGATAAGGATTTATATGATTTCGATATTGACTGTTTTATTTGTCAAAATGGAAGTTTTGGCTACCAATATGATGAAAATGACTGGAAAGCTATTTGTGCTACCAATTTAAAAGTATGGGCCTTTAATGGTGAACAAGATACAAACGATATTGACAATATCAGCAAATACAAAGAATTGATGACTGATATAAATGGTGAAGATTGGGTTTTGGAAAACATTCGTTTAACAGCCTTTCCTTCTGAATTATTTTATCCATTTGGTGAAAGTGATCACTCTGTTACAAGACTAAATGCTTACTATTTTGCCGATGTTAGTTATCTAGGACCGAATTTAGAAATAGATGAAAATGGAGATATTGTCTATTTAAATAAATTAAATGATGGTGATACTTATACCTTGCTTGCAAGAGGAAGTGGAATAGATAAAAAAGACTATGAATATAGAGTATATGATGAATCATTCCATTTATGGGCATTAAAAAAGGCTTAGTTTATAACTAAGCCTTCTGTCTAGATCTAGACTCTATTTTTTAGAAGTTTTCTTAGCAGGAGCTTTTTCTTCTTCTAAAGTTTTATATGCACCATAATATGAATCGGTTAAGATAGTTTCAATATCCTTAATCATTGGTACTCTTGGGTTAGCAGGAGAACATTGGTCTTCATATGCAAGATATGCCATCTTTTCTCTGTTA
Organism: Candidatus Methanomethylophilaceae archaeon; assembly: GCA_963593105.1. Taxonomy (GTDB): domain Bacteria; phylum Bacillota_I; class Bacilli_A; order Erysipelotrichales; family Erysipelotrichaceae; genus Colivicinus. Next base: position 4,692 of record CAVBAX010000027.1, read on the forward strand.
TCCATCCATACTTTTTCGCCACAATCAGTTTGAGCAGCGAAATTCATTTCAATACCTAGTTCTTTACCTAGATTATATACAGCATCAGCATAAGCTTTAACACCTTCTTCAACAGTATCGAATTTAAGACCAATTGCCTTAGCTAGTTCAGCATATTTTTCATCTGCCTTATAGTAGTTATATTTAGGCCATACACCTGGTTTTGTAGGTCTAGTGCCATTGTATCTAATTACATATGGAAGAAGGATTGCGTTAGCACGACCGTGAGGTACATGATACTCACCACCAATCTTATGAGCAATTGAGTGATTTAAACCAAGGAAGGCATTTGCGAATGCCATACCAGCTAGACAGCTCGCATTATGCATCTTTTCTCTTGCTTCTGGATCTTGTTTACCGTTTCTATATGCACGAGGTAGATATTCAAAGACAATCTTGATAGCTTGTAAACATAAACCATCAGTGAAATCATTTGCTAGGGTACTTACGTAAGCCTCTGTTGCATGAGTTAATACATCCATACCTGTATCAGCAGTTACCTTAGCTGGTAAAGATAATGTTAATGATGGGTCAACAATAGCGACAGTTGGTGTTAAAGAGTAATCTGTTAAAGGATATTTCTTATGTTCAACCTTATCAGTAATAACCGCAAATGGTGTTACTTCAGATCCAGTACCTGATGTTGTAGGGATACAAACTAGTTTTGATTTTCTACCAAGTTCAGGATACTTGAAGGCACGCTTTCTAATATCCATGAATTTTTGTTTAAGGTCATTGAAATCTACATCTGGTTGTTCATAGAATAGCCACATACCCTTAGCAGCATCCATACAACTACCACCACCTAAAGCGATAATTGTATCTGGTCTAAAGGCATCCATTAATGACCAACCCTTTTTAACTGTTTGAATTGATGGATCTGGTTCTACATCACAGAATAATTGAACTTGTACTGGATTTCTACGCTTATCAAGTTGAGATGTAATCTTATCTAAGTAACCTAAATCTACCATTGATCTATCAGTTACGATGAAGACTCTATGTACATCACGCATATCTCTTAGATATTCGATAGAATTTCTTTCAAAGTAGATCTTTGATGGAACCTTGAACCATTGCATATTATTTCTTCTCCTTGCGACTTTCTTGATATTTAATAGATTAATAGAGCTTACATTACCACTTACTGAGTTATGACCATAAGAACCACAACCTAAAGTTAAAGATGGAATCATACTATTATAGATATTACCGATACCACCAAGAGAAGAAGGAGAGTTAACACAAATTCTGCAGGCTTCTAGTCTTTCGCCATATTTAACCGCAAGCTCATCATTTGAAGTATGAATTACAGCTGTATGACCTAAACCATTAAATTCAACCATAGCTTCTGCTTTATCAAAACCATCTTCAATTGAATTAGCCTTTAACATTGCAAGTACTGGTGATAATTTTTCTCTTGTTAGTGGTTCGTTAGGTCCAACTTCTTTACATTCACAAATTAGGATTGAAGTATCTTCTTTTACTTCAAAACCAGCTCTTTTCGCGATTTCATAAGCAGGTTTACCTACTACCCATGGATCTAGTTTTGCGTTATTAACTTCTTTTGAATAAGCTTTAACACCAAAAAGAGATTGTTCAAGTAATTGCTTTTCTTTAGCGTTACAGAAATGTACTTTGTAGTTGCCAAATAATTCCTTAGCATCATCATAGATTTCTTTATCAATGATAACAGCTTGTTCAGATGCACAAATCATACCATTATCGAATGTCTTTGACATTACAACATCGTTGATTGCTTGTCTTAAGTTAGCTGTTGTTTCAATATAAGCAGGAACATTACCAGCACCAACACCTAATGCTGGTTTACCACATGAATAAGCAGCTTTAACCATTGCGTTACCACCTGTTGCTAAGATTGTGGCAACATTAGGATGATTCATAAGTGCACTTGTTGCGTCCATGCTTGGATGTTCTATCCATTGAATGCAGTTTTTAGGAGCACCAGCCTTAACAGCAGCTTCATATACAACTTTTGCAGCTTCAGCTGAGCTTTTTTGTGCGTTTGGATGGAAGGCAAAGACAATTGGGTTTCTTGTCTTTAAACAGATTAATGATTTAAATATTGCAGTACTTGTAGGATTAGTAACAGGAGTAATACCACATACTACACCAACTGGATCGGCAATATAAGACATGCCTTCAACTTCATCTTCTTTGATTACACCAACTGTTTTTTGATGGCGCATATTGTTTACGATATACTCACACGCAAATAGGTTTTTAGTTGCCTTATCTTCAAAGACACCTCTACCTGTTTCTTCAATTGCTAATTTGGCTAAATTGCCGTGTTGGTCAAGTGCTGCAACGCTTGCCTTAGCTACAATGTAGTCAATTTTATCTTGATCTAGTTTTACAAATTCTTCTAAAGCTACCATGGCTTTTTCAACTAGTGAATTGACTTCTTTTTCAACGTTTTTTTCCATATTTTTACCTCGCTTGTCAAAATTATCACAATGAATTATATGTTTGTCAATAGCTTTTGTTAAAAAAATAACAAGTAAGCGTTTACATTAGTAAAAAGTCATATTAGTGATAGAATAATCCTTATGAAAAACGATGTAAAAGAATATTTATTGGTTGCCTTTTGGTCTTTTATTTTTGCCCTTAGCTGTAATATGTTTATTGTTCCCTTTGGTTTATATAATGGTGGCATAATTGGTGTAGCTCAACTTATTAGAACTTTTCTTATTAATGTATTACATATATCAGCTAATTTTGATTTAACTGGTATTGCCAATTTATTTATTAATATTCCTCTTTTGATTGTTTCTATTAAAATACTTAATAAAAAGTTTGTTTATAAAACAATTCTTTCAGTAGCGATACAAACTATTGCCTTTTCAATATTATTTGAAAGTTCACCAATAAATGATGAACTAGCTTCAATTGTGGTAGGTGGAGCTATTAGTGGTTTTGCGATTTCTCAAATACTAGTATATAAAGCCTCAGGTGGTGGTAATGATATTATTGGCATGTTTGTGACTTTAAAACATCCTCGTATTACAGTTGGCAATTATTGTTTCTACTTTAATTGTGTTTTATATGGTTTGTGCGCAATATTGTTTAATTTTGAGGTTGCCATCTATTCAATAATTCAAGCCTTTGTTTATTCATTCATGGTTGATAAAGGCCACCTAGAAAATATTGATGTGGCTCTTATGATATTCACAAAAAATAAAGCGGTTAAAGAAATGATTATGAAAGATAATAGACGTGGTGTTACAACTTGGAATGGTAAGGGTGCTTATACCAATGCTGAAACAGAAGTTTTAGTATCGGTCGTTTCTAAATATGAAGTAAATGAACTTAAAAAGAAAATAAGAACTTTAGATTCAGATGCTTTCATAATTGTGACAAATGTTGAAGATGTATCCGGTGGATATGAGAAAAGACTTGTATAATATATTCATGACAAAAGAAGAATTTTTAGATAAGACAAATAAAAAAGGCTTGGTATTAAGTGATAGGCAAATGGAACAATTTGATCTATATGCTAGCTTTTTGAAAGAATACAATGAAAAAATCAATTTAACTGCGATTGTTGAATATGAAGAAGTATTAGATAAACACTTTTTTGATTCGTTATTATTAAGTTTTGATATAAAACTTTATGGAACACTTATAGATGTAGGAACAGGAGCTGGCTTTCCAGGTGTTGTGTTAAAGATCAGCTATCCTAATTTAAGGGTGATACTTATTGAACCAATTAAGAAAAGATGTGTCTTTTTAAATGAGCTTATTGAAAAGCTTGGTTTAAAAGACATTGAGGTAATTAATACAAGAGGTGAAGATTATTCCCTGTTGCATAGAGAAGAATATGACTTTGTCACAGCTAGAGCTGTCAGCAATCTAAATATGTTGATTGAAGTATGTGGTGCTTTAATTAAAAAAGATGGCTATTTTATTGCGCTAAGAGGACTAAATGGTGAAAGTGAAATAAGGGAAGCTAAAAGTGCCTATAAACAAATGAATTTTGAATGTGAAAATGTCTTTAAGCATACTTTAAATGATGGTTCACTTAGAGTTATAGGCTTGCTTAAAAAGGTGGGGACTACACCAAAAAAATTGCCTAGAAAATATAGTATAATTAAACAAAGACCGTTATGAGTGAAATAGTATATATAGATATAGATAAAATAGTTCCTAATAAAAGCCAACCTAGACTTGAGTTTTATGATGATACTGTTAAGTCTTTAGCGTTAAGTATTAAAGAAAATGGTTTACTTCAACCAATTAGTGTTAGAAAGATAGATGATGGATATGAACTTATTGCCGGGGAAAGAAGATTTAGAGCTTGTCAATACAACGGCGATAAACAAATCAAAGCGGTCATTTATGATATGTCAGATGAAGAAAGTGCGACTTTATCTTTAATTGAAAATATTCAAAGGGAAAATCTTAATGCGGTAGAACAAGCCATGGCTATGGCTCGTATTATGAAAAATGAGGATATTACCCAAAATGAGTTGGCTGCCAGACTTGGTTATAAACAATCAACAGTTGCCAATAAGTTAAGATTATTGAAGCTTCCTGATTATGTTAAGAATGCTTTAAGTCATGGTCAAATTAGTGAAAGGCATGCGCGTGCTTTATTAAAGGTACCAGAAGATAGACTAAAGGAAGTTTTCAATATCATTATTGAAAGAGATTATAATGTTGCGAAAACTGAGAAATATATTAAAGAATTACTAGAGACAAATAGACACTCTTTAGGTATTTCAGGTAATGTGCAAATCGGTATTAATACAATAAATAAGGCCTATGATATGGTCAAAAAGTCAGGCATTGATGCTGACTATCAAGTTACAGAATATGGTGATAATGTAAAGATTACCATTAGATTTAAGAAATAGGGGGTTTTATGGCAAAAGTAATTGCGATCGCAAATCAAAAAGGAGGAGTAGGCAAGACTACAACTTCCATTAATTTAGCTGCAGGTCTAGCTTATCTTTCTAAGAAAGTATTATTAATAGATTTTGACCCTCAAGGCAATGCGACTCAAGGTGTAGGACATGAAGTAGCGCTTGATGATTTAACAATCTATGATGCTCTTTTAGGGGATAACGATATTAAGGATTGCATCAAAGCTCTTAAAAAACCACCTCTTGATATCTTACCTGCTAATATTTCTTTAGCTGGTGCTGATTTAGAGATTGCTAAGGTAAGTGAAAATCGTGAACAAATTTTAAAAGATGCCCTAGAAACAATTAGAGATGATTATGATTTTATTATCATTGATTGTCCACCTAGTTTAGGTTTGTTAAATACAAATGCTTTAACAGCTGCTGATTCAGTTATTATTCCTGTGCAATGTGAATATTATGCCCTAGAAGGCGTTACTCAACTTTTACAAACTATCAGACTTGTTCAAAAGCTATTTAATCCAAGTCTAAAGATAGAAGGTGTCTTACTTACAATGTATGATGCTAGAACTAATTTAAGTAGCGAAGTAAGTAGCGAAGTAAGAAAACACTTTAAGGAAAAGGCTTATCGTACATATATTCCAAGAAACATCAAATTATCTGAAGCTCCAAGTATGGGTAAGTCTATATATGATTATGATATGGTATGTGAAGGTGCCAGAGCTTATGTTGCACTAACAAAAGAAGTAATCGATAATAATACAGAGGTGAGTGAAAATGGCTAAGAAACTAGGAAAGGGTCTTGGTGAAATCTTTGGCGATGATATTGATTCGGTATTAGATGAAATATCTAAGGGAACAAGTGAGGTTAAGGGTGATAAACTACAAATTAAAATTAGTGAGATTCGTCCAAATCCTTATCAACCACGTAAGATTTTTGATGAAGATGCTCTAAGGGATTTAAGTGCTTCTATTAAAGAAAAAGGTGTATTTACTCCAATTCTTGTACGTAAATCATTAAAAGGATACGAACTTATTGCGGGCGAAAGACGTCTAAAGGCTTCAAAGATGGCTGGTTTAAAAGAAATACCGGCAATGGTTGTAGACTTTGATGATGCTAATATGATGGAAGTTTCTTTACTTGAAAATGTTCAAAGAGAAAATTTAACACCAATTGAAGAAGCAGAGGCTTATGAAAATATCATTAAAAAGCTTGATTATACTCAAGATGAATTATCTAAAAAAGTAGGTAAATCACGTGCTTATATTACTAATAGCTTAAGAATATTAAAACTACCGGTTTCAGTTAGAAAACTAGTAAATGATGGAAAGCTAACGCTTGGTCATGCAAAAGCGCTATTAGCTTTTGAAGATGAAGATAAGATAGTTGAGGTGGCAAATCGTATTGTTAAGGAAGATTTAACGGTAAGAGATGTTGAAAAATTAGCTTCAAAAAAAGAAACTAAGAAAAAGGTAGAGAAGGAAGTTGATCCTTATATGGAAAGTGTTAGAAAAAATCTAGAGGATAAGTTTCAAACTTCTGTTGACTTAGATAGTAAAAAGATTGCCATTCACTATAATGGTACAGATGATTTAAATAGAATATTAGAATTAATTGATTGTTTAGAGAAGGACTAGGAGGCATTATGTCACAAAAACAAGAGGAAAAGATTGTTTTAACTTTAAATCAAGAAGAAGAAAAAACTGAAGAAAAAGTAAATATTGAAGAAGTTAAAGAAACTAGGGTATCAGATGAAAGCTTGTCTGAAGAAGAAAAGAAACAAGTAGAAGAATTCTCTAAACAAATCGATATTACCAAGGCTAATGCGGTTTTACAATATGGTGCTGCTGCTCAAAATAAGGTTGCAGACTTTTCTGAACAAACACTTAAAAATGTGCGCACTAAAGATCTTGACTCAGTAGGTGATGCTTTACAAGATTTGGTAAAGGAACTAAACAATTTCAATGTCAATGAAAAAGAAGATGGTTTCTTTGATAAATTATTTAAAAAGTCAGCTAATAGTGTTACTAATTTAAAGACCAAGTATGATAGTGCTTCTAGTAATGTTGATAAGATTGTAAAGATTCTAGAGGATCATCAAGTTACTTTATTAAAGGATATTAGTTTACTTGATCAACTATATGATAAGAATCTTTTGAATCAAAAAGAGCTTACAATGTATATTCTTGCTGGTTATAAAAAGCTTGATGAGCTTAAAAATAATGATTTAAAGGCAGCAATAGAAAAGGCTAAGCAAACAAATGATCCTGAAGATGCTCAAAAGGCCAATGATTTATCTAATGCGATTAATCGTTTTGAAAAGAAGTTACATGATTTAGAGCTTACAAGAATTGTTTCGATTCAAACAGGTCCACAAATTAGACTTGTTCAAAATAACGATACTATGATGGTTGAAAAGATTCAATCAACTTTGGTTAATACTATTCCTTTATGGAAGTCACAAATGTTGATTGCGCTTGGTATTTCTCATTCAAATGATGCTGCTAAGGCTCAAAATGAGGTTAGCGAGATGACTAATAGAATGCTTAAGGAAAATGCTGAAAATCTTAAGATGGCTACAATTGAGACAGCTAAACAGTCTGAAAGAGGTATTGTTGATATTGAAACTTTAACTGAAACCAATAAGAAACTTATTGAAACACTTGAAGAGGTTTCAAAAATTCAAAGCGAAGGCAGAGAAAAAAGAGCAGCTGCCCAAGTTGAACTTAGAAAGATTGAAACAGAGCTTTCAAATAAGCTTACAGATATAAAGGGAACAATTCAAGAATAATATGAAGTGGATGGTTGTTAGTGATATTCACGGTAGTGAATATTATGCAAAGAAGTTAGTTAATATTTATAAAGAAGAAGGTGCCAGTAAGTTATTACTTTTAGGTGATATTTTATATCATGGTCCAAGAAATGATTTGCCAGAAGGTTATAGACCTAAGGGTGTAATTGAACTTTTAAATCCTTTAAAGAAGGATATAGTATGTGTAAGAGGCAATTGCGAGGCGGAAGTGGATCAAATGGTTTTAGATTTCCCAGTTCTTACTGACCATGTTATTTTAGAGTCTGATTATTTTACTTTATATATGGCACATGGCCATCATGAGTGTGATAATAATCCACCACTTATGAATAATGATTTTATACTATTGTGTGGACATACCCATGTTCCAAAAATTGATGTTCATGATGATTATATATATATGAATCCAGGTTCTATTACTATTCCAAAAGAGAATTCTCATCATGGCTATATGATTATTGAAAATAATAAGTTCATTTGGAAAGATGTTGATGGTAACATCAAAAATGAATATGTATATGTAAGAAGGTAAAATGTTACAAGATTTCATTTCTAATAAAATTGTGGTTACAGCCTTTATTGCCTGGCTAAGTGCCCAGGTTTTAAAGACTATAACACATGCGATAGTTTATAAAAAACTTGATTTTAAACGTTTACTAGGTGATGGTGGTATGCCAAGTTGCCATTCGGCAGTTGTCAGTTCAGTTGCGCTATCAACTGGTTTACAAGAGGGTTTTGGTTCGGCAATTTTTGCGGTTGCGGTGGTTGTGGCAATTGTGGTAATGCATGATGCCTCAGGTGTTAGGCTTGAAACAGGTAAACAAGCTAAAATTATTAAGGATATGTCACAATTTATTGAAAGTTTAAATAATATTAAATTTGATGATGAATCTTTAAAAGAATTTGTAGGACATACGCATTTACAAGTATTTATGGGTGCAATTCTTGGAATTATTGTAGCGCTAATTATCAATTTATAATTTCTAAAGGTTGAGCTTAAGACTTGACCTTTTTATTTATGAAGAAATTTGATGTTTTAATAATCTATAATTAATATGGAGTAAAGTAATATGAAAATGAAATATGATTATAGAGATTATGATTTGCCTTTAAATGATGGGATGAAGGGCGTGGAAGAAGCTTATGAAAATTATCGTGAACCACTCAGCTACAAGTAACCAAGCTTCTTGCTTCTACCACTACTGCATTAACTACGATATACGTAGCTCAACGTCTT
>CAVBAX010000028.1:0-13541 GCA_963593105.1 Candidatus Methanomethylophilaceae archaeon
GCACTAACTTCAGGACGCACCATCGATAAATACTTGGTATCATTTAAACAAATAATTTCAATATCTTCAGGAATCTTTACATTATTCTCATGACAGGCATTTAAACACGCAAAAGCTTGTGAATCACGATTAACTATAACAAGTTGATGTCTATGATTCTTAAAATAACTCTTTAAGAATTTGTAAGTTGATCTTTCATCATTTGAAAACTCAAGATAACCTTTAAAAGTCAACTCATGATCTTTAAAGCACTTACTAGCACCATCAACCATTTCCTTTGTCATATTCTTATTTCTTCTATCTTCTAATATGACAATATCTTTCTTGCCAGCTTTAATATATTCATCGCAAATATCATATACAGCCTTGCGATAATCTACACATACTGAACAAATTGAATTAGCAATAATTCTATCACCTACTGCAACAATAGGAATATTGTAGGCATCTAGTTCTTTAATAGCTTCATCATCTAAACCATTATTGCAATAAATAACTACGCCATCAACTCTTGATTTAATGACTTCATCTACAGCATCTTGAATATTAGTTATACCTTGGGTAACTGCATGTAAATAGATATTGTAATCATAAATTTTTGCAACATCACATAAGCCATTAATCAATTGGCCTGTTGTACTTATAGACTCTTCAGGAAAGATCAAGCCAATTGTAGTAGTTCTTTGCAAAGCTAAACCTTGTGCTATAGCATTTGGCTTATAGCCCAAGGTTTTAATTGCTTCTTCTACTTTGTTTTTAGTTGCTTCTTTTACAACATCTGAACCGTTCATTACCCTAGATACGGTAGCTAGAGAAACATTAGCTTGTCTAGCTACATCGTAAATAGTAACACGTTTCATTTTTTATTCCTTTGTTTCTTTTTCTTCTTCTTTTTCTTCTTTAGTCTCAGGTTTTAACCAAGCCTTTAGAGCTGCAACAGCCTTTTCAGCAACATCAATAGTAGTATCTTTTGCCTTTTCAATGTTTTCTTTCACTTCAGGTTTATTCAAATAATCTTGAACACCCTTTTCAGCCTTTTTGTAAGTGCCAGAAACAGCATCTACAGCTTTCTTAACTTTCTCATTTTCTGCGACATTTTTAGCAGCAGCAGATACTTTTTCACCAGTTTCCTTAGCATAAGTTTCTACGCTACTTGCAGCTTTCTTAACTTTTTCATTTTCTTTTAAAGTATTAAAAGCCTTATTAGCACTTTCACTTAATTCATTTGCCTTAGCCTTTACAAAATCTAAAGTCTTTTTAATTTCTTCAGGATCTTTAGCTTGAGAATATAAACCCTTAAGCTTATCAATTGCCTTGTTTAGTACTTCAACAGACTTTTCTTTGACTTCACTTGCCTTATCTTGAAGATCAGCTTCAACTTCATCAGCGTTTTTTGAGATTTCATCAATTTTTTTCTTCATCTCTTCAACAGTTTCATCAATTTCTTCTTCAATTTTCTTTTCTTCAGCCATTTTATTATTCTCCTTTGTCTAAAATATCATCAAGGCTAACTTCTCTTAACTCTTCAGGTTCATCATAAGATTCTTCAGCCTTTTTGGTCTTTTTTACATAACTTGTAACTTTATCCTTAATCGAATCAAAGTTCTTACTTACATAGTTTTTTGCATCACTTATTGCCTTTTCAGTACTAACACAAGCATCATCAATATGTTTTGAAACACTTACAGCACTATCAAGTGGAGCTTGCATCTTATCAAGTGAAAGTTCAACTTTTTCAATTGAACCATGGGTTTTATTAACGGTTGTGGTTAATGATTCCAAAAATTTAATAAGTTTAAAAAGAACTACAATTAGGAATATAAGTGCAATTACACCAAGTATTGGTAATAATTCACTGCATATATAAGAAAAATTTGTCATCGCATTACCTCTATTGCTATTTTATATAATTATGAAAAGTTTTTCAAGAACCTTGTAAGCCCTACCACTATAAAAACTTCTTAGTTAAATTAGCTAAGTTATAAATATCCTTACTAGACATAAAAACATAGATAGCTTTGCCATTTTCTGCAAGCATCTTTGCACCAGTCTCATCTTCGCTTAAGATAATTGAACCATCAATCATATTCGCAAGATAGTTGATATTTATATCTGTACCATCTTGTTTATCATCGATTGATGTGAAGTCTAATAAATACACTTTATCAGCAAGACTTAAAGCATCTTTAAATTCATTTGCAAAATGTAATACTCTACTTGCCCTATGAGGCTTAAATATAGCAATTACCTTAGCATCAGGATATCTTAAACGTGTTGCTTCAAGTGTTACTTTTACTTCTGTTGGATGATGAGCATAATCATCAACTAGAATCGAATCTTTATATTCTTCAATAATGTATCTTCTTTTAGGACCAACATATTCTTTTAAAGCTTCATTAACTAGATTTAAATCAAGTCCTAATTTATAGGCTAAGGCAATAACACCTAATGTATCAATTAATAAATGTCTACCAACTAGTTGTAAATCAAAGTGATGTAAGAATTCGTTTTTAAAGTACAAATCAAATGAAGAACCATTCTTATTTTCAATTAAATTCTTACAATAAAAATCATTTGAATCACTTAAACCAAAGCTATAATTTTCTTTATCTTTAAAGTCTAGTTTTTGGCACCATTTATCATCACCATTATAGAAAGTGATATTTTTTACATTTCCAATAAACTTTTGATAAGAATTAAAGTAATCATCTTCATCTTTAAAGAAATCAACATGATCAATTTCAATATTAGTAATAACAGCATAATTTGGATAATACGAATGGAAATGATTTCTAAATTCATCTGATTCAACACATATATATTCGCTGTTTTTACTTAAATAACCTTCACCATCACCAATTAAATAAGCTGTATTAAAAAATTTTGATAAAACAGTCTTACAAATGGTAGTAGTGGTGGTTTTGCCATGTGATCCGCATAAAGAAACAGACTTATAGTTTTTCATAAGTTCGCCTAAAAACTCATGATATCTATAGCACTTACAAGTTTTATTATTTCTAGCCGCAACTACTTCAGGAAAATCTTCCAAGAAAGCATTACCAATGATAACTGTATAGCCATCTTTTATATTTTTAGGACTAAAAGGCAAAATTTCAATGCCTCTAGAAACAAGCCCATCTTCCGTAAAGAAATGTTTCTCTAAGTCTGATCCAATAACTTCTTCGCCCAAGTCTTTTAACATTGTAGCTAAAGCAGCCATACCAGATCCCTTAATACCAATAAAATAATACATATTAGTCCTTACTCTTATAAAGATCTTCAAACAAGCTTACTTCACTTGTTTTTTCAACATTGTCAAAGGCTGTATTTTTAAGTTCAACAGTAGAAAAAATATCAGTTAGATTATCAGTTACATCACTTGCAACAATTTCTTCTTTTTTTACTTTTTCTTTTTTATTTTTAATAATGCTGTCATAACCATATATTGGTGATAAAACAGTACCTAGATAATTAGAACGAGGCTTTTCAAGGCAAGCATAATTTACATTACTTACGCTTTCCTTAATCTTTTTATCTTCTTTTTCGATATTACCAAAAATAGGACTCAAAAATGGTTGAGCAACATATTTTTCATCGTCTAAAGCCTTAGTGCTTTCTTGCTGTTTTGGCTCTTTAACCTCTTCTTTTTTCTTGGTGGTTTCTTGATAATTAATAAAAGTACTATTTGAAGTCACTTTTTCCTCCACTGGTTTTTCAACTTTCACTTGAGGCTTTTTTTCAACTGTAATTTTTGTCTCTTCTTTTTTTACTTCTGGTTTTTTATATAAAATATCTGATGCCTTAATCCTTGTATCAGCACTTTTGTTTTGAACTTCCGTATTAGAAACGTCATATTCATCTTCGAATAATAAATCGATAAAACGTTGTTTTAATGTTTGTGAACTTGCCATAACTTATAACCTACCTTATTTTATTTTACTACACTTCTTCTTAAGGAAAAATTATAATTATTATAAACTAGAAACAAGTTAATTATAACTATAACTTGTGATAAATAGGTTTCATTTTTTCAAAGGTACAAACATATTCAAAGCCTAAATCTTTTAATAAATTATAGGTCTTCAAAATATAGGTACCTAAATCTATTTGTTTATGAGCATCTGAGCCAACGGTTATAATCTTTCCACCTAATTCTTTATATAATTTTAAAATATCAATACTTGGCATTGGGCCATCTAAACAATAACGATAACTCGATGTATTAACTTCTATACCTTTATTATCTTTAATAACTTGTTTTAAGATTTCTGTAATTATTTCTCTTTCATTTTCAAAGGGATATGGGCCATTTAAATCATAGCGTCTCATTAAATCTAAATGAGCTAAGACAGAATAATTTTTATATACTTTAATGCATTTTAAAATTTCATTATAATATTCATCATTATATTCTTTTTGAGTTTTACCAAATTGTGCTTCTTGGTTCCAAGACTCTTTATCATTTACTTGATGCATAGAAAACAAAACAAAATCTAGTTCTTCTTTATATTTATCAAATAATTTATTGTATTTTTCAACAGTGTGACTTTGTACACCAAATTCTAGACCCTGTTTTATAGAAATATTAGGATATTTCATTTGCATTTCATGTAACTTTTTGAAGTAACTAGGATAGTCACAATTGGCCAATATACACTTTATATCTTTACCATTAAAATGATAAGTCTTATTTTCTATTCCTCTTATATCATCTCTATCTCTTTTAATACCATAATCCACATGTTCAGTAAAACATATTTCATCAATCCCTAAATCAATAGCTCTTATAACTTGATTCTCTATTGGCTCTGTGCAATCATCAGAATATTGAGAATGCACATGATAGTCATAGTACATAAATCCCCTCCTAAAAAAGGTATCAAATTAATGATACCTTGAAATTATAAACTTTTATGTAATGTTTCTAAAACTGTTTTTAGATCATTAACGCCCATTTGACCAGGTGCGCTTGCTTGTTTAGCAGCACCAAATGTTAGACATGAGCCAAACACTTCACCAGACAGTCTCGATATAACACCAGTGCCAGCCATAGACATAGTAATAATTGGTCTATCAGCTTTCTCTTCTGACATTTCTCTTGTAGCACAAAGAAGAGTTAACACATCTTTCTTACATGTTGGCATTACAGCAATCTTAGGAATATCGGCACCCTTGTCTTGCATCATGCATAGTCTATTTACAATTTCTTCTTGACTTGGAGTCTTGAAGAAATCATGGTTACTCATAACTACTTTTGTATTATATTCATGAGCTGTTTTAACAATTTCTTCTACTTCTTTATCGCCTGTAAATAGCTCAACATCAACTGCATCTACATAACCACTCTTTGCGACTTCTTGATTTAGCGCTACATAATAAGAAGTTTCAACTTCCTTTTCGCCACCTTCTTTTTTAGAACGGAAAGTAGCAAGAATTGGTGTATCTTTAAATACTTCTCTAAGCTCTTTCGCCATTTCTACAACTGCAGCGATATCTTCTACCTTTTCAAACCAATCCATTCTCCATTCAATGATATCAGCAGGAGTTTGTAAAATTGTATTAGCTTGATCTAAAATATCATCTTTTGTCTTACCTACAATAGGAACACAAATTTTTGGAACACCAGTTCCAAATTCAACATTACGCATTTTTACAGTATTCATTTTTTAATTCTCCTTCATATTTTTAGTATAAGCATCAAACAACTCTTCTCCAACCTGTTGTTTGATATCTTCATAAATTTCATTAGATGCTTTTCTAAGACTATTAATAACATCGTCACTTAATTCAATTTCCTTAGTGCCACTTTCTTTTATTATTTCAAGTCTATCACTTACTCTAGCATCACATTGCTCTCTTGAATAATCACGAGCATTTTTAGCAGCCTCATTAACTATAGCTTTGGTTTTATCATCTAACTTTTCATAAAATTCTTCATTCATAACCAATGATAATAAATGAGGTAAATGATTTGTTTTAATAATGTAATCTTGTTGTTCATAAATCTTACCAGAAACAATTACCTCATAAGGATTTTCTTGAGCATCAATAGTGCCCTGTTGTAATCCAATATATACTTCAGAAAAGGCCATTGGTGTTGGATTAGCACTTATTGCTTTCCAGAAAGCTAAATGATACTTATTTTCCATAGTACGAATCTTTTGGCCCTTAAAGTCTTCTATTGTTTCAATGTCTTTATTACTAGTCATAACTCTAAAGTTTTGATCAGACATTGCAAGAAGTCTAATGCCTTTATCCATATATACTTTATTGATAAGTTCCATGAACTGTTCATCATCTAAAGTTTTTCTTAAATCTTCAATATCGGTATAAGCCATTGGCAAATCAAAGATAGCTAACTCTGGTATAAAACTAACTTGTGGTGCCGTATTTTGAACAACAAAAGGAATTTCGCCATACATAACACTTTCAACAAGTTCTCTATCGCCTCCAATAGAACTATTATGATATGCCTTAATTTGAATTTCGCCATCGCTTAATCTTTCAATTTCCTCAACAAACTTATTAGTAAAAATACCTGTTACTGTATCTTCTGGGGAAGCATTGGCAATAATCCATGGAAAAGATTTGGAACCTTCTACAAGATTATCTTGTTTTTCAACACAGCCACTAAAAGCAAGAAGAATACAAAATGTTGTTAATATTGTAATAAACTTTTTCATATTCCCTCCCTAATTTACTAAAAATAATGATATTTGCGGTATAAAAGTTATTAAAAGTAGCGCAATAAAGAAGAAACCAATTAACGGCATAGCCTTTTTAGCAATCTTCATTACTGGAATATCTGTTAAAGAACTTGCCACAAACAAATTGATACCAATCGGTGGTGTTACAAAGCCAATAGCCAAGTTAGTTACCATGATAATACCAAATTGAATTGGGTCCACTCCAACGCTTTGGGCAATTGGTAAAAGAATTGGTGTAAGTATCAAGATAGCTGGGCTTGTATCCATTACCATACCAACTACAAGCAATAACAAGTTAATAACAATTAGTACAGCCACCTTACCATGAACCGTATTAAGAATAAAGTCAGCAGCCATTTCTGGTACTTGTAACAAAGTGATTATTCTTGAAAAAGCCACTGCACTAGCTAATATAAATAATATTGGCGCAAAAGTCTTAATAGATTCAACAAGCACATCATATAAATCTTTAAATTTCAATGTTTTATAAACAAACATGGAAATAATTAAAGAATAGAAAACTGATATAACAGCTGCTTCTGTTGGAGAGGCAACTCCTGAATAGATGCAACCTAAAATAATAACGGGTGTAAGAAGTGCCCAGAAGCTTTCTTTAAACACTCTTTTAAAACCCTTACGATGTAAAGCATTTACTTGCGCATCAATTTTAGCTCTATCTTCACCATACCTTTTACAATGGATATAGGCATAAAGCATCAATAGTGACGCAATAAGTAACCCTGGCAATACACCAGCCATAAACATCTTGCCAACACTTGTGCCTGATGTAGTGCCATATAGAATAAACGGAATAGATGGCGGAATAATTACACCAAGTCCTCCAGCTACTGCCACAATAGCAGTAACAAAAGTTTTATCATATCCAAGCTTTATTAAAAGTGGAATAGTCATAGAACCAACAGCTGCTACCGTTGCTGGTGCACTGCCACTAATTGCCCCATAGAAAAGACAAGTAACTATTACTGCGCATGGCATACCAGCTTTTTTCTTACCTAAAAAATAAGAAAAGACATCAAATAGTTTTTTACTAACACCACCCTTACTCATCAAAATGCCTGATAAAACAAACATCGGAACTGCAAGTAATGGAAATGAATCAATGCCACCAAACATGGCTCTTATGACATATTCAGCTGATATTGTAAAGTTTGGATCAATTAAAGTTGGTGTTAAAGACACCATGGCTAAAGTAGCAGAAACCGGTACCGATAACAGTAACAATACTACAAACACAATAAATACAAAAGAAGCGTGCATTATTTAACCTCCCTTGGATCTACATTATCAATTAATTCATGATTCATTAAATGTTTAATGTTGTTGATTTCAAAAATAATTTGTTGAAATGACCTTATTGTTGCAAGGCTAAAGCCCACAAAAGGAGCACATTGTACATAAGGCATTGGTAAACCTAAAGCAGGGCTAATTTGTTTTGAAGCAATTGATTGTGTCAAAAACTTATAGCCATGAATCGCTAAATAAAAGAATAGAACAAATAAGAAAGTGTTCAAAAATAATTGAGCTACAACATACCATTTTTTAGGTAATAATTTAATTAATTGATCAACTTTAATCGAAATCCATCTTTTAATACAATAGCTAATACTGATAAAAGCCGACCATATAAACATATAACGAGTTAATTCTTCACTCCATGTAAGCGAATAGTTAAAAACATAACGGCACACTACCTGTATGCCCATTACAATCGCCATCAAAGACAGCAATGTAACTAAAATAATTTCTTCTAACTTATCATCTAAAAAGCGTATAATTTTCATATCTTACATCCTATTTTTAAAAAAATACGGTAAACTAAATACCGTATTTTTCTTAAAACCTAATAATTAGTTATTTATTATCGTTTACTAAATTTTCATATCTTAGGTTTACATATAAACCAAGAAGAACACCAATAGCAGTTAGAATAATATTCATAATCATAACACCCTTAGCAGTCATATTACCAGCAGCAGTTAATAATGTATAGTTACATAATGAACTAGCAATCATAACAAGTGCAGTAACAGTACCCTTAATCTTAGGGAAAATCATATTACATACTGAAGTAGCAATTTGTAGTAAGCCACCAGCACCAGCCCAACCAATTAAGAAGGCGCCAACTTTACACATCAATTCACTTGGGAATAATAATACTAAGATTAATGTGACAAGACAAATAACAGGATAAGCTAAGATGAAACGAACATCTTTAATCTTTCTTGTTAAGAATGATGTGACAATTAAAGCAAGTAATGTACCAGTAGAATAGAATGTTTGCATAATCTTTGGATCAGCCCACATAGCTACATCTTTAGCATAGTTTTGAGCACAGTTTAACCATAATTGGAAAGTACCAGTGCAAGTAAAACCAATTAGAATCATAGCAATTGATTCAATTGAGAAATGAGTTTCTTTAATACTAGCAATTAAACCTTGTTTCTTTTCTTTTGTATCAGTATCTGGAAGTGGGCAAAAGAAGATTAAAACAGCAAGCAGCGCAAAGCCAATTCCACATACCCAGAATAGAGTATTATAACTTGTACCACTAGCAGTAGTAGCAACAGCAACACCTAAGAAGAATGGTAATAACATTTGGCTAATTGAAATAAAGAACTTAATTCCCATAGTAGCAACACCAGGTGCCTTTGAAATACATTCAGCAACAGCTGGATAAATACCAGTATCTAAGAATGAATTAGCAATACCACCAATTACTGCACAAACATAAGCAATTGTATAACCGCCGTTTACACCAGCATTGAAAGCAAATGCTAAACCAATTAAATAGATAGCATAACTAAAACCACCAATAACCATTGAAATCTTACGACCAAGCTTATCAGAAAGCGGACCAGCAAAAGGTAAGGCGATTAAACGACCTAAACCTAATGCAGCAGAAATTTTTGTGATAGCCATAGCTTCACAACCCCAGCTTGCAGCTAAAGATTCTTTTATTGCAGCTTGACCTAAAACTGAACAACCAACACCATGGATGAAATAGTTAAGGTACATCACAATAACAGCAGGCAAGTATTTTTTGTCTTTCATTTATTTTCTCCCCTAAATTTAAATTAGAAATCAAAGCCCATTACTTCTTTAATGTGATCAATTGGCATATCCTTGCCAGTCCACAACTTAAAGGCAGCAGCACCTTGATATAACATCATAGGGAAACCATTGATAATTTGACAACCTACACCTTCAGCAACTTCTAAGAATTTAGTCTTAGCAGGAGCATAGACAGTATCAGCACAAATTAATTCTGGTCTTAAGTAAGAAGCATCTGGCAACCAAGTTTGACCTTCAAGTGGTTTCATACCCATACCAGTAGCATTTACTAGTAAATAAGAACTTTCAATTTCTTTTCTTAAAGCTTCTTTATCAGCTAAGTCAAATAATTTAACCTTACAATTAGTCTTTTCATTGATTTTCTTAACAGTAGCCTCAGCATTATCCCAGAATTTATCACGGATATTAAAGATTGACATTTCAGCAACTCCATCAAGTGCAGCTTGCACTTCAACAGCAGTAGCAGCACCACCAGCGCCAACAATTGTCATCTTTTTACCAATAGGATCAACGCCCTTATCCTTTAAGCCAGTCATAAAGCCAATGCCATCAGTGATAGTACCAGTTAATACACCATTATCATTTACTACAGTATTAACAGCACCACATAATTCAGCAGCAGGAGTTAACTTATCTAAGTACTTGCCAATAACAGTCTTATTAGGCATAGAAACATTAAAGCCTCTAACCTTCATAGCTCTTAAACCTTTTACAGTATCTTCAAGAGTTGAATTATCTACTTCAAATGCAAGATAAGCATAATCTAAACCAAGTTTAGCAAATGCTTCATTGTGCATCTTAGGTGAAGATGAATGACGGATTGGATATGCAATTAATCCAATAAGTTCAGTGTGTCCAGTTATTCTTTCGCTCATTTTAATTCTCCTTTTAATCTAAATAACCCTTTATTTTTAATGCTTCTACAATATTACGTCCTTCAAGTGTTCCGTCAATAATACGTCTAGCTCTTAGACTATCACCAACATTTAACACTTCAACATCGCTATCCTTAAATGCTGTTTGTAAATCATTTAAGATTGGCGAATAAGAACGCATACCTAAGCATACAAAGCCATAATCAAAGTCAAGTTGTTCATTTTTATCATTTCTTTTAACAACGAAATAATCCTTGCCAACTTCTTGTAAAGCTGTAGAAGTTAATACATTTACACCATGTTTTTCTAACATTGCATAAGTTCCTACTTTAGTAACGATATCTAAATCTTTACCAACTACCGGTAACATTTCAACAATTGAAACAGACGCTTTACGATTTGCGAAGAACTCAACAACATCAAGTCCAACAGCACCTCCACCAACAACTACTACTTTCTTACCTTCAAGTTGTTCAGGATAATTATCGATATTATTAATCATACCGAGAATACCCTTTACATTGCTTTGAGGGTGATCAATATTTTCTCTTAATCCTGTTATAGGAGGAAGTAGAGGTGTAGAACCTGTTGCGTTAATTACAAAATCAGGTTTTAAAGTCTTTACAAATTCTACTGTTGCTTCTGTATTTTTGAAGATAATTAGATTCTTTAATTTAGAAGCTCTATTAATTAAATAATTAGGGAAATCTCTTAATCTTTTCTTTTCAGGAATCTTTGAAATTTCAACACTTAATCCACCTAAATGGTCATTCTTTTCGATTAGGAAAGTGTTACATCCTACCTCTGCTGCAGAGCATGCTGCTTCAAGGCCTGCAGTACCACCACCTACAACAACAACATTTACTTGTTTATTTACTTTTTGTTTTTTATAAATTTCACCTTCAGCAACGCTTGGATTAATAGTGCATCTAATAGGACGATTTAAACCAATTCTATTACCCGCACAGCCAATGTTACAAGAAATACATTTTCTAATTTCATCGATTCTGCCTTCTTTAACTTTATTTGGCCAACTTGGATCAGCAATGAATTGTCTTCCCATACCAATAAAATCAGCTTTTCCACTTTCGACAATTTCATTAGCTACTTTTGGATCTCTAATGTTACCAGTTGTGATAACAGGCTTGTTAAACTTTTCCTTAACAGCTGTTGCTAAATAAGTTCTCCAGCCATCCTCTAAGTAGTTAGCATCAATTTGTAAGTAAATTGAATCAACTAGTCCTGCAGAAGCATCAATGATATCGGCTTCTTCTTGGAAATATTCAAGAAGTTTTAAAGAATCTTCTAAGGTATTACCACCTTTTAAGAATTCATCAGTTGAAATACGCACAATAATTGGGAAGAATGGCCCAACCTGAGCTCTTACTTCTTTTAATATTAATGAAGCAAATCTAGCTCTATTTTCAGCACTACCACCAAACTCATCAGTTCTATTATTTGTAAGAGGTGATAAAAATTGGCTAATTAAGTAACTATGGCCACAATGGATTTCCACTGCATCAAAACAAGCGTTTTGAGCTCTTTTAGCTGCTTCGCCATACTTTTTAACAATAAGCATAATTTCATCTTTTGTTAATGGACGAGGTGCAGCACCACCCTTTTTGTTTGGAATATCACTTGCAGAAACTGGTTGCATGCCAATTCTAGAGCCAACAGCACTAGCTCCAGCATGATTTATTTGTACTGCTATTTTAGTTCCATATTTATGAACTGTTTCAGTCAATCTATATAATGCAGGCATATAGCAATCTTGATCTAATCTTAATTGAGTTGTGCCATTTGAACCGCTTGGATAATCTACACAAACATTTTCAACAATGATAAGACCAGCACCTCCAGCTGCTCTTTGTTTGTAGTAGTTAATATGCATATCATTCATTTGTCCTGAATCATCAGCATAGTTAGTACCCATTGGTGTCATTACAATTCTATTTGGAATAACACATCTTCTTACTTCCAATGGTTGAAATAGTGAATTAAATTCCGACATACTTTCCTCCTTGAAATTATTATTTTATTCACATGTCAATTATAAGTAGCTCTTTTTATTAAAACAATTAAATAAATCCTATAAATCTATAGATATAATCTATAGATTTATCATACAAGTGTTAAAATAGAATCATGAATTTAAATTATATATATTACTTTTCTGTATTAGCTTCTACCGAGCATTATACCAAAGCCGCTAACATCTTAAATATTTCTCAGCCTTCTTTATCTCATGCAATAGATGAAATAGAAAAAGAACTTGGCTGTTTATTGTTTGAAAAAGATGGCAGAAATATTAAGTTAACAAAATATGGGAAGACATTAAATGAATATGTAAAAAATGGATTATCAGATTTAGCTGAAGGCCAAAAACAAATTGAATATTTATTATCACCTGATAGTGGATTGATAAAGTTAGCCTTTATTTATACATTAGGCTATAGATTTGTGCCTAATATTTTAAAGAACTTTCACGCTATATCTAAAAATAATAAAATCAATTTTACATTAAAACAAGGAAATACTACCGATATTTTAAATGGTCTAGAAAATGATAAATATGATTTATGTTTTTCATCATATCAGACAAATAGAAAAGATTTAGTATTTGTGCCGATTCAGATAGAAGAATTAGTTGTAGTGGTTTACAAAGATCATCCTCTAGCCGAAAAAAAGGAAATTGATATCAGTGAATTAAAAGATGAATACTTTATTTATTATTGTAAAGAAAGTGGTATTAGACCTTTGATAGATGAAGTCTTTGAACAAGTAAATGTAAAACCTAAGATTTTATTTGAAGTAGAAGAAGATAGTGCAGTACTAGGACTTGTTAATGTAAAATACGGTGTAGCAA
>CAVBAX010000029.1:0-13264 GCA_963593105.1 Candidatus Methanomethylophilaceae archaeon
AAATTCTAGTTTTATTACTTCTGTTTATGTAGCCTTGGTTCCAGCTCTTGCCATATTCTTAGGCAAGAAAACTAGTGTTAAGACTTGGGCTTGTGTAGGGCTTGAATTTGTTGGTTTATATTTACTATGTGTAAAAGGTGATTTAACCATTAACAAAGGTGATTTAATGGCGATGGCTTGTTCAATTCTTTTTGCGATTCATATCTTATTGATTGATAATGGTGCTAATAAATTAGATAGTATTATCTTTTGTACAACACAATATGTAGTATGTGCGATTGTTACAACAATTCTAATGCTGATATTTGATAGACCCATTAATATAGAAGGGGTAAAGACTTCTTTAATTCCTTTAATTTATACAGGTTGCTTAAGTTCAGCTATTTGTATTACATTACAAGTAGAAGCTCAAAAACACATGAATCCAACTTTAGCTTCTTTAATATTATGTTTAGAAGGGGTATTTGGCGCAATTGGTGGTTGGCTAATTCTTGGCCAAACACTTTCTTTAAAAGAACTTATGGGTTGTGTAATTATATTTATCGCTATTATTGTTTCCCAAATTAATAATGAATAACCAAAAATGTAAAAAGTTTTCAAAAAATGTGAAAATGATGTGAAAGAATTTGTTGTAAATAGTATGCTTTTCCTTTAAACTTTTAAATAGCAATAAATTTTTTTATTTGCTTAAGGGAGGAAAAAGATGAAAAAGTTATTAATGGTATTATTAACTGTTCTTATGGCTTTCAGCTTAGTTGCTTGTGGCTCAAACAGTAATAGTACAGATGACACTGCAACTGATGCTGCTACAGAAGAAGCAACTTTCGATGTTAACTCAGTTGATTTGTCATCATTAAAACTTACTGACACTACTAATCTAGTTACAGCTGATTCTCGTGAACCTGCTAACCTAGATTATGTTACTACTGCTCTTGCTACTGACCACCAATACAACGCAAACTTCGTTGATGGTTTAACAGAAACAGACAACCGTGGTACTTATGTTGGTGCTCTAGCTACTAGCTGGGAATCTAACGATGATGCTACTGTTTGGACTTTCCATTTAAGAGAAGGTGTAAACTGGTCAACAAACGAAGGTGAAGTATATGCTGAAGTTAAGGCTCAAGATTTCGTAACAGGTATTAGACATGCTGCTGAATTCCAAACAGGTACAGCTGATGTATTAAGCGCTGTTGCTGGTTTTACTGATTATTTCAACGCTGGTGATTGGTCTGATGAAGCTTTCGCTAAAGTTGGCGTTAAGGCAATTGATGATTACACAGTTGAATATACTTTAACTGATTCTACTCCTTATTTCTATACTTCAGTAGAATATGCTCCTTTCTGGCCAGTTAATCAACAATTCCTTGAATCAAAGGGTGATGGTTGTGCTTTAGGTAACCCAGATGTAAACAATTGTTCATTTGGTTCTCTATCTCCAGATTCAATCCTTTACAATGGTGGTTTCGTATTAACTACTGCTGATTCTCATTCAAAGACAGTAATTACTAAAAACCAAAACTACTGGGATGCAGAAAACATTCACCTAGATACAGTTACTTATATCTATGATGATGGTTCAGATCCATATTCAGGAATTAGAGGTTTTGAACAAAATACTTATGCTGCTGCAGGTCTACCTTCAACAAATGAAGAAGTATACAACGCTTTAGCTAAAAAGTATTCTGGTTATACTACAATTACTCTTCCTAACTACTATGCATTTGGTGTTGTATTCAACTACAACCGTGTAACTTTTGATAACACAGGTTATGCTGATGATGAAGCTGCTAGAGCTAACACTAGAGCTGCTATCTTAAACAAGAACTTCCGTCTTGCATTAAAGTCTGCATTTGATGTTCCAGCTTATGTTGGTTCAGTAAAGGCTGCTGAAATTGCTGATGCTTGTATCAGAAACTTAAATGGTGTTTATAACCTAGTATCTACTTCTGATGGTACACAATATGGTAAGTTAGTTGAAGAAGCTTACACTGAATTAACAGGTGAAACAGTTTCTCTAGCTGATGGTCAATGGCCATGGTTGAGCAAGGAAAAAGCTGTTGCTTATCTTGATGCTGCTCAAGAAGAATTAGGCTTTGAAATCACTGCTGAAAATCCAATTAACTTAGATATGCTTGTTGTTGAAACTAGTGCTACACAAGTTAAGCAAGCTCAATCTATGAAACAATCAATTGAAGAAAATACTGATGGTAGAATTGTTCTAAACCTTGTATTAAGAGATCAAGATACTGTTCAAAACATCGCTTACTATTCTTCTTCATGGCAAGATGCTGACTTCGATATTTCTACATTTACTGGTTGGGGCCCTGACTACTCAGATCCTAGAACTTTCGTAGAAATCTATTCTCCAGTTACTGGTTACTATATGCATGCTGTAGGTCTAACTGATGAATCAAATTCACCTGATGACTTTGGAACTGATGATGACTTAAAGACAGAATTAGGCTTCTATGAATATGAAGATCTATTCCAAGCTGCAAGTGCTATCACTTCAGATCTAGATGCTCGTTATGCTGCATTTGCTAAGGCTGATGCTTACTTATTAGCTAACGCTTTATATGTTCCAACTACAATGTCTACTGGTTCAATGGCTGTACAAGTAACTCACGTTACACCATTCACTAGAAGCTATGGTTCAGGCGTTTCTCAATATAAGTGGAAAGGCTTAACATTACAAGAAGACTTAGTAACTACAGAACAATATGAAGCTGCTAAGACTGCTTGGGAAGCTGGCGAATAATTTAAGCTAAGCTTAAAAATAAACTATTAAAGTAGGCGGCTACGCTGCCTACTTTACCTATTTTAGGAATATTGATAAGGAGGAAAAACCAAAGATGGGAAAATATATTTTTTCAAGAATAATTAAAGCCATTTTTTCAATATTCGCTGTTACATCTATTGTCATTGGAATGATTTTTACTTTAATTCCAAGAACAAAGATTTTTGAAAACGATGACGGTTACCGTAAATTAAAAGGTGATAGCCGTATCACTTATACTTATTCCAAGTATGATGAACTTGGATATCTTGACTTTGTAAAGTTACAAGATATGTGTGCTGAAAAATCTGATGATGTAAATGCGTGTCTTGTAAATAACAGCGAAGAAAATCTTAGAGTAATTCAAGAATATGAAAATGATGGCTATACTGTTGATTATCTAAGATCAGGAACTGCTTTTGCGTATCATGACTATAGTGTCGTAGAACTAGTTTTAAATTTCTGGGGCAAATTAATTGATATTGATACACCAAATTCAGTTGTAGATGATAATAATCCTACTCTTGAAAGAAAATATTACTTTGGTAAAGACCAAAATGGTGCTCCAGCAATTAAGTGTTCAGGATGTGAACATGAATACATCCTTTACTTTGGTGATGGATTCCCATTTATTCATCAAAATTTTATAACACTTAACTTTGGTAATTCTTATCCTACAAATAAGGGTATTTCTACAATTAAAGTAATTAATCAAGGACAAGGAGAACAAGTAAAAGTTGAACAAACTTTCCCAACTGGTGTAACTATGGAAAGCGCTATTAATCAACATACTTGTACATATAAACAAACACTTGACCATTTGGATACTAATAAATTCACTACTAACTATGCAAATTGTGACTACTATTATTCTGATCCTTCAATGGTTGGTACTTCTTATAAGTTTGGATTGATTTCACTAGTACTTGCCTATGTACTTGCTTTGCCTTTGGGTATCTTAATGAGTAGAAATAAGGATAAGGCTATTGATAAGATTGGTATTGCGTTTATTAATGTTGTTATCGCAATGCCTTCACTTGCTTTAATTTTCTTCATTAGAGAAATAGGTGTTAATTTTGGCTTACCAGATAAGTTCCCACTACTTGGCTTTAATGATGTAAAGTCTTATATTGCGCCAATTATTGTTTTAACTTTAATTTCTATGCCTTCACTTATGACATGGACAAGACGTTATATGATAGACCAATCTACTAGTGATTATGTTAAGTTTGCTAGGGCAAAGGGTTTATCACAAGGAGAAATCTTTAACAAACACATTTTAAAGAATGCGATTATCCCAATTATAAATGGCATTCCAACAAGTGTTGTTGCTTGTATATCTGGTGCATTTATCACCGAATCTGCATTCGCGATTCCTGGTATGGGTAAAATGCTTCCTGAATCTATTAAGAAACTAAATAACAACATGGTTATTACACTTGTATTTATCTTCTCTTCACTTGCAATTTTCTCAGTACTTGTAGGTGATGTATTAATGACAATAGTTGATCCACGTATTCAACTAGCTGCTAAGAAAGGAAAGAAATAATATGGCTGAAAAAGATGTATTAAATAACGAAAATCTTAGCGATGATGTTGATTTAAACGATCCTAAGTTATTTGAATTAAAAATTGCTGATAGTTCAAGTTCTGAACATATTGCTGCTCCTAAGTATTCTTATTGGGGTAGTGTATGGAGAAATTTCTTCCACAACAAACTTGCTATTGCCTTGCTTGTGATAATTATTGTTGTTACATTATTTGCTTTCATTCAACCAATATTCTCTGGGTATAGTTCAATGAAGACTCCTAATATCAACAATAAGTCACTACATTACATTAGACCATTTAAGATGTCAGGTTATCCATTTGGCACAGATGATAAGGGTAACAGCTTATTTGATGCTTTATGGGCTGGTACTAAAAACTCTTTATGGCTTGCAATTTGTGCAACTTTAATTACTGAATCTATTGGTATTATAGTTGGCATGTTCTGGGGATTCTCTAAGAAAGTTGATGCAGTTATGATTGAAGTTTATAACGTTGTATCAAATATTCCTACTACTTTAATTGCTATGATTCTAGTTTATGCACTAGGTTCTGGTATGAAGGAATTAATTTTTGCTCTATGTATTACTACTTGGGTAAGTACTGCTTACTTTATAAGAGTTCAAGTAATGATTATTAGAGATAGAGAATATAACCTTGCTAGTAAGTGTTTAGGTACTCCTACTTATAAGATTATTTTAAATAATATCTTGCCTTACTTAGTTTCTATTATTATTACTTCTGTAT
Source organism: Candidatus Methanomethylophilaceae archaeon (assembly GCA_963593105.1). Taxonomy (GTDB): domain Bacteria; phylum Bacillota_I; class Bacilli_A; order Erysipelotrichales; family Erysipelotrichaceae; genus Colivicinus. Next base: position 5,075 of record CAVBAX010000029.1, read on the forward strand.
CTAGAGATATTCCATTGTTTATCTCTTCTGAAGTTGCTTTATCTTATATGGGTGTTGGTTTATCTGAAGCATATCCATCTTTAGGTAGAATGATTCAACAATATGCACCATATATGTCTTCTGCTAGCTACTTATTCTGGATTCCAGTATTTACAGCTGCTGTTATTTCTGTTTCTTTGTATATTGTTGGTCAAGCTCTTGCTGATGCATCTGACCCAAGAACTCATATGTTGTAGAGGTGAATTATGTCAAATATTATATTATCTGCAAAAAATATTGAAGTTAAATTCAAAGTTAGAAATAGAGTTTTAAAAGCTATTAGAAACGTTTCTTTGGATTTTGAAGAGGGTAAGGTAGTTGCCATTGTAGGTGAATCAGGATCTGGTAAGTCAGTATTTACTAAGACTTTCACCGGTATGATTGATATGAATGGTGAAGTAAGTAATGGTGAAATTATTTTTGAAGGTAAAAACCTACTAGAAAATAAAACCGAAGCTGATTGGTTAAATATTCGTGGAAAAAAGATTGCTACAGTATTCCAAGATCCAATGACTTCTTTAAATCCAGTTAGAACTATTGGCTTCCAAATATCTGAAGTTTTAATTAAGCACCAAGGTATGTCTAAAGAAGAAGCTAAGAAAGAAGCTATCAATCTAATGGGTAAGGTAGGTATTCATAATCCTGAACAAAGATATGATGAATATCCATTCCAATATTCTGGTGGTATGAGACAAAGAATTGTTATCGCTATTGCACTTGCATGTCATCCAAAGATTTTGATTTGTGATGAACCTACAACTGCATTAGATGTTACAATTCAAGCACAAATTATTCATTTGATCAAAGATTTATCGCAAGAATATGGTTTCACTACTATCTATATTACACATGACCTTGGCGTTGTTGCTAATGTTGCTGATGTGGTTGCGATTATGTATGCTGGTCAAATTATTGAATATGGAAATGTAGAAGAAATCTTCTATGATCCAAAACACCCATATACTTGGGGCCTATTATCTTCACTTCCTCAATTATCAGAAAGAGGAAATGAACTATTCGCTATTAGAGGTACACCACCTTCTTTATTTGAAGAAGTAAAGGGTGATGCATTTGCCCCTAGAAGTGATTATGCTTTAGCTATTGATTATGTTAAGGAACCTCCATTCTTTAAGGTTAGTGATACCCACTATGCAAAGACATGGTTGCTTCATCCAAATGCACCTAAGGTTGAAAAACCAAAGGCAATTTGTAATTTGCATGAAAAGATTTCTGCATTAACCGCAAAAGGAGGCGTTTATGGCGAACGATAATAAAGAAGTATTATTAGATGTCAAACACTTAGAAATCACTTTCTATAAGAATAAGAAGAGATTTAGAGCTGTTAAGGATGCTAACTTTCAAATCTTTAAGGGTGAAACTTTTGCGTTAGTTGGTGAATCAGGTTCAGGTAAGACTACTATTGGTAGATCTATTATTAGACTTAATCCAACTTCTGATGGTGAAATCCTTTATAAGGGTAAAAAAATTAATGGTAAGATTTCTAAAGAAGAAGAAAGAGATATTGTAAGAAATATCCAAATGATTTTCCAAGATCCTGCTGCTTCTTTAAATGAAAGAGCTACTATCGATTATTGTATTTCTGAAGGATTATATAATTTCAAATTATTTGAAAATGAAGAAGATAGAGAAGCTAAGGTTGATGAAGCTTTAAAATCTGTAGGCCTTTTACCTGAACATAAGTCTAGATACCCACATGAGTTCTCAGGTGGACAAAGACAAAGAGTTGGTATTGCACGTGCGATGATTATGGAACCTGAATTTATCATTGCTGATGAACCAATTTCTGCACTTGATGTATCTATTCGTGCTCAAGTTTTAAACCTAATGAATAAGTTTAAAGAAGAACGTGGTCTAACTTATATGTTTATTGCTCATGATCTATCAGTAGTAAGATATTTCTCTGATAGAATCGCAGTTATTCATAATGGCAGAATTGTTGAAGTTGCTCCAACTGATGTATTGTTTAAGTTCCCTTTACATCCTTATACAAATTCACTTCTTCAAGCTGTACCAATGCCTGATCCTATCATTGAAAAGAAGAAAGAACTTGTTATCTATTCTGATGAGGGAAGAGACTTGTCTGGTCCAAAACCTAAGCTAACAGAAATTAGACCTGGTCACTTTGTATTTATGAATGATCGTGAAAAAGTTGAATATGAAGCTAAGCTAGCTGAAATGGAAAAAGCAGCTAAATAATTCAAGTTTGTGTTATTATAGTTAGGTAAGGAGTATTAACTATATGGGTTTTACTGATAAAATTAAAGAATTTATCGCTCCTGTTGATGAAGAAAGTGAACTAGAGTTGACAGAAGAAGAAGCAAGCACTTTAAGCACTTATGAACAACCTAAAGATGCTGGCGCTAGTAAGATAAGTCAAAATACAAATATTGTATTATTTGAGCCTCGTAATTTTGATGAAGCTGAGGAAATAGGCAGACATATCAAAAATAAGAGAGCTTGTTGCGTTAACTTGCATAAGATGCCTTCTGAATATCGTCAAAGAATCATTGATTTTCTAAGTGGCGTTGTTTATGGCGTTGATGGCTCAATTAAAAAAGTTGGCGAAAACGTAATTCTTTGTTCACCAAAGAATTTACAAGTTGCTGGCGACATTAATTTAAATTCACAAGATTAAAACAAAGATTAAGACATGCTTAAATAAGAAAGGGTAAAGAGAGCTAGAAGGGTGGAAACTAGCACTGGAATTATTTAAGATATCACTTATGAGTTGTAGCTAGATAAAAATAGTTACCGTTTCTCGCGTTAAGAGTTTAAGTTAAAAAATAAGGTGGTACCGCGCAATTGCGCCCTTGTACTACCTTTTTTATTTTGGAGGGAAAATGGATTATAAAGACACATTACATATGCCAAATACCGGATTTGAAATGCGTGGCAATTTGGCACAAAAAGAACCTACTATTCTAGAAAAGTGGGAAAAAGATGATCATTATCATAAGATCTTAGAAAAGAATAAGGGTAATAAACCATTCATCTTACATGATGGTCCACCTTACGCTAATGGCAATTTACATGCTGGTACGGCAATGAATCGTACTATTAAAGATATCATTGTTAGATCAAAGGCTATGGCTGGCTATTATACACCTTTCTTTCCTGGTTGGGATACTCATGGTCTTCCTATTGAAAACGCTATTCAAAAGCTTGGTGTAAATAGAAAAGAAGTAACACCTAGGGAATTTAGAGAAAAATGTGAAGAGTATGCTCATAAACAAATTGAAGGGCAAATGGCTACTGAAAAAAGACTAGGTGAAGTAGCTGATTATGATCATCCTTACATAACTTTAAATAAAGAGTTTGAAGCAAGACAAGTAAGATCATTTGCTAAGATGGCACTAGATGGTATGATTTTCCAAGGTTTAAAACCTATTTATTGGTCACCTTGGCAAGAAACAGCTATTGCCGATAGTGAAATTGTTTATTTTGATAAAAAAGATACTTCAATCTTTGTGGCCTTTGATGTATTAGATGGAAAAGGAGTACTAGAAGGTGATGAAAGATTTGTTATTTGGACAACTACTCCTTGGACTATTCCATCTAACTTAGCTGTATGTTTAAATGAAGCATTTGATTATGCAGTTGTACAAACTGAAGCTGGTAAGTTAATTTTCTTAGCTTCTAAGGTTGATGAACTTCTTGCTAAGTTTAATCTAACAAATCAAGGTATCTTAAAAACATTTAAGGGTAAAGAGCTTGAGTATATTACTGTTAAACATCCTTTCTATCCTGAAAGACCATCACTTGTAATTTTAGGAAACCATGTATCTGGTGAAGATGGTACAGGTTGTGTACATACTGCCCCAGGACTTGGTACAGATGACTTCTTGGTTGGTAAGAAATATGGTATTGAACCATTCTCTCCAGTTGATGATAAGGGCTGTCTAACAAGCGAGGCTGGTGAAGATTTGGCTGGTAAATTTGTTGTTGGTGAAGAAGCAGATGGTGCAAATGTTGCAGTTATTAAAAAGCTTGCTCAATGTGGCGCACTGCTTGGTAAAGAAAAGATTACCCACTCATATCCTCATGATGATAGATTAAAGAAACCAGTAATCTTTAGATCAACTGTTCAATGGTTTGCTTCTATTGAAAAGATTAAACCACAATTATTAGATGCAATTAAACAAGTTAAGTGGTTAAATTCATTTGGTGAAGTAAGACTAACAAATATGATTGCAGCTAGAAAAGATTGGTGTATTTCTCGTCAAAGACTTTGGGGTGTTCCAATTCCAATCATCTATGCTGAAGATAAGACACCTATTATTGAAAAAGAAGTATTTGATCATATTGCTGATTTATTTGAACAATATGGTTCTAATATTTGGTTTGAAAAAGAAGCTAAGGACTTATTACCTGAAGGATATACAAACCCTAAATCTCCAAATGGTATCTATACCAAAGAAAAAGATATCATGGATGTATGGTTTGACTCAGGTTCTTCTTGGAATGAATTAATTGCCAGAGGTTATGATTATCCTTGTGATATGTATTTTGAAGGATCTGACCAATATCGTGGTTGGTTTAATTCTTCATTAATTGTCTCTGTTGCGGTTAATGGTACAGCTCCATATAAGTCTGTATTATCACATGGTTATGTATGTGACTCAAAGGGTGAGGCAATGCATAAATCAGTTGGTAATGTTGTTAATCCACTTGATATTATCAACAAATATGGTGCAGATATTTTAAGACTTTGGGCAGCCAGTGAAGACTTTAAGGCTGATATGCGTATTGGCGATTCTAACTTAAAACAAGTTTCAGACCAATATCGTAAGATTAGAAATACCTTTAGATTCTTACTTGGTGTAACAAGTGATTATGAAGGTGAATTACTTGATTATAAGGAATTAGAACCAATTGATAAATATATTCTTATTAGTCTAAATGAAATGATTGCTAAGGTAAAAGATGCATATAGTAACTTCGACTTTGTCTTAGCTACAAATACGATGACTAATTTCATGACTAATGAATTATCTTCTTACTATTGTGATTATGCTAAGGATATCTTATATTGTGATGAAGGTTTAAGAAGAAAACAAGTTCAAACAGTACTATTACAAGCAATTGATGCTTTAGTTAAGTTATGGTCTCCAGTCCTTGTCTTTACAACAGAGGAAGTATATTCATTCTTTAGACCAAATGAAGCTAGTGTTCACTATACTCATTTCCCTGAATGTGTTACTTATGAAGACGGCGAATCTATAAAGGCAGACTTCACTAGACTTCATGAATTAAGAGATGATGTATTAAAAGCCTTAGAAGAAGCTAGACAAAACAAAACTATTGGTAAGTCTTTAGAAGCTCATGTTTATTTACATGTATCTGATGAAGATAAAGCATTACTTGAAAAGAACTTTGGCAATAATGTTAATCAATGGTTAATTGTTTCTAAGGTGGATTATACAAGTGATGAACTTACTAAATATGAAACTTGCGAAGTTAAAGTAGAAAAAGTAAGTGGCGTTGTATGTCCTAGATGTTGGAATATCACTGATTCTAAAGATTCTGAAGGATTGTGTGATAGATGTAAGAAAGTTCTAGGTAAATAGTTCTATATTAAGACTGAATATTAGTCATAATAATTCAGTCTTTTTTATTGGTGTATAATTTATGACAAAAGGGGAATTTTTTATGGAAAATAAGGAAAAAGAGATAAAGTTGGTTAAGGGCGCAAGTTATTTCTTCTATTTTCTTGCAGTGCTAGATTTAGCTTTTATTATTTTCGCAATTGTATCAATGAAAAAAGCTGAGACAAGTGGTATTGAAAACGCAAAGACAATCTTAATTGGTTCATCTGTCGCTTATGGAATTGATGTTTTGCTTAATATTTATTTAGCTGGCAAGGGTTTAAAAGAAGTAAAAGGCGAGAATCAAAAGACTACACATATTACTGTGGCTTTAGTTCTATTTGTTCTTCAACTAATAAGTATTCCATTCTTCATTTATTCAATCACAAAAGGGGAAAGCTCTTGGCTTTCACTTGCTGAAGCAGTTTCTTCTTGTATTGTGTTATGGGAATACTACAGTGGTTGTAAGAAGTTTAAGGCTAAATAAGATTAGTTTAAAAGTTTTACAAAAGGCGGAATCATTGATTCCGTTTTTTATTTGACATATTTTTATTTTTAGATAGAATGTAGTTAGCATATGCTAACTAGGAGACTATATGTTTTTAAGTATTAAAGGACTAAATAAAGGATTTGGTGAAAAAGAAAATAGAGTAGAAGTATTACATGATTTGTCTTTAGAAGTTGAAAAGAGTGAGTTTTGTGTATTACTTGGACCTTCAGGATCAGGTAAATCCACATTATTGAATATCATTGGTGGAATAGATAATGCTGATAGTGGAAAGATTGTTATCAATAATGAGGAAATGAATTCCTTAGATGATAAAAAACTTACTAAATTTAGAAGAAATCATCTAGGCTATGTTTTTCAAATGTATAATCTTATTCCTGATTTAACGGTTAGAGAAAATATTGAAGTAGGAAAATACTTATCTAAAAAACCATTAGACTTAGATGAATTAATTGAAACACTTGGCTTAAAAGAACATCAAGATAAATTACCTTCGCAATTATCAGGTGGTCAGCAACAACGTACTTCAATTGGTAGAGCCATCATTAAAAATCCGGACATTTTATTATGTGATGAGCCAACTGGTGCTTTAGACTATAACACTTCAAAGGAAATACTAAAACTAATTGAAACAGTTAATCAAAAATATGGATCAACTATTTTAATGGTTACTCATAATGATGCGATTAAATATATGGCTGATAGAGTAGTTAAATTAAAAGATGGTCGAATCATTGATAACTATCTTAATGTTTCTAAAGTTTTCGCAAAGGATTTAGAGTGGTAATGAAAAATCCATTGAATAAAAGATATAAAAGAGCTTTTAAAAAAGATTTTGCCAAGTATTTGGTAATCTTTTTGTTGGAAGTCTTAATGATAAGTGCTGTATCTGGCTTTGAAGTAGCTAATAATTCGGTTATGAAAACCATGAATGAAAATATCATTAAGCTTAAACAAGAATCTGGTTTATTTACGGTTAAAAAGAAACTTAATAATAGCCAAATCAAATTAATTGAAGAAAATGATTTGAAAGTTTATGAACAATTCTATATTGATGAAGTAATTGATAATAATACTACTTTACGTTTTTATAAATTAAGAAGTGAAATTGATTTACAAGAAATATTTGTAGGTAGACTTCCAAAAAATGAAAACGAGATCGCAATTGAAAGATTGTACGCTTTAAACAACAACATCAAAATTGGTGATGATATTAGTTATGGTGATATTGTTTATAAAGTAGTTGGCACTGTATCTTTAGTAGACTATAGTTCTTTATTTTCTAATAATAATGAAATGATGATGAACGCTATTTCCTTTGGCATTGGTGTTTTAACAGATGGTGGTTTTAAAAGATTAAATAGTAACGATATCACTTATCGTTATGTTTATAAATACAATAATGAATATGACGAAAATGTATTAAGAGAAAAAAATGATGATTTAAAAGATATCTTGATTGAAAATACACAGATAAAAGAATTTATGCCTGCATATGAAAATAAGGCTATTACTTTTGTGGCAGAGGATGCTGAAAGTGATGGTGCCAGTATGTATATATTCTTGTATTTAATGCTTATATTGATTGCCTATATATCATCTATTACAATCATCAACACAATCCAAAAAGAGTCTACGGTAATTGGAACTTTAAAGGCTAGTGGCTACACCAATAATGAACTTATTATGCACTATATGTTAATGCCTTTTATTATTTCAATAATGGGCGCTATTGTTGGAAATATTTTAGGCTATACAGTAATAGAAGACTTTATGGAAGGCGTATATTATTCAAATTATTCTTTGGCCAAATATGTTTCGTTTTTTGATGTCAAAACATTTTTATGTGTAAGTCTATTACCAATTATATTGATGTTTATGATTAATTATTTGGTGCTTTATAAGACTTTAAAACTAAAACCTTTAAAATTCTTTAGAAAAGATTTAAGTAAACATAAAAATAGAAGAGCTATTAAATTAAGCCATAAGATACCATTTTTTAAAAGATATAGAATGCGTATCATTATCCAAAACAAG
>CAVBAX010000030.1:0-1209 GCA_963593105.1 Candidatus Methanomethylophilaceae archaeon
ATGTAAACATTGTAACTATCGTTTAAGGTTTTCTAAGTAACAATGATTTAAGACGATAGCACTTAAAGAAGATAAAGATATTTCATCTAGCCCTTGATGTTTAAGATAATAAGACTTTTTAAAAATATTATCTAAATCATAATAGTTTTGGGGAATTATAATACTATAAGGTTTTTTAAGCTCAAGCTTAGACAGTTCAATGTCACCATTACTACAAAATGGATAAAGATTATATTTATAGTCTTTAAAATACTCATCAAAACTTTTATATTCTTTAATATTCAAATGAAAGATAGAACCCATACTAGCTCTTATAACCCTTGGATTAAAGTAATCAATACTAGAATTAATTAAGATGACATTTTCAAAATTAAAAGATACAGCACTTCTAAGTATTGTGCCAAGCTCTCCATAATCAAAGAAATTGTATAAAACGATATGTTCATCTTTTTTTAGTTCATGTTTATACTTTCTAAAAAAACCAATACCATAACAATTTTCTTTAACCGATAATTTTTCAATTACACTATCATCTTCAATTAAAGGGATATTAAGCTCATTACATAAGTTATTTAATTTAGAAAATTGTTCATTTTTAATAGCCTTAGAAGATACATATACTTTTTCCATATATTCAGGTATTTTCTTTAAAGCTTCAATTGTTAATGAGATGCCTAAAATATAAGATAAAGCGTCACTACTTTGATATTTTTCCATAAATAAATTGTCACTTATTTGTTAAATATTTTCAAGAAGTGATTTTGTTATAATTGTAACGGAGGAAAAATTATGGAAATCACAAGCGATATTAAATATATTGGTGTAAACGATTATGATATTGACTTATTTGAAGGTCAATATGTAGTAAAAGATGGTATTTCTTACAATTCCTATGTCATTATGGACGAAAAGATTTGTGTAGTTGATACGGTCGATAAAAACTTTAAAGATGAATGGTTAAATAATTTAGATAAAGTATTAGGTGATAAAAAGCCTGATTATTTATTAATACAGCATATGGAACCAGATCATAGTGCGAATATTTTAAACTTTGTTAATAAATATCCTGATGTCACTATCGTATCTAGTGTTATCGCCTTTAATATGATGAAGAATTTCTTTAATACAGCTTTTGAAAATAAAAGAATTATTGTTAAAGAAAACGATACTTTAAATCTAGGTAAACATGTTCTAAGTTTTATAGGCGCT
>CAVBAX010000030.1:1219-13169 GCA_963593105.1 Candidatus Methanomethylophilaceae archaeon
GTTTTATAGCTGCTCCTATGGTTCATTGGCCTGAAGTTATTATGACTTATGATACATATGATAAAGTCTTATTTACAGCCGATGGTTTTGGTAAGTTTGGCATATTTGGTTCGAACCCAATTATAGATTGGAAATCAGAAGCAAGACGTTACTATATTGGCATTGTTGGTAAATTCGGCAAACAAGTTGACGCAGTATTAAATAAGGCTGCTTTGCTTGAAATAAACAAAATTTTACCACTTCATGGTCCTATATTGGATGATAATCTATCTTACTATTTCAATTTATATAAAACTTGGGCTAATTATATTCCTGAAGAAAAAGGCATTGTGATTGCCTATACTTCTATTTATGGAAATACCAAAGAAGCCGTTGAATATTTAGTAAACGAATTAAAAGGACAAAACGTTAAAGTATTTGATCTTGCAAGATGCGATATATCTCAAGTAGTATCATACGCTTTTGCCTTAGATACATTAGTGCTTGCAACTACAACATATAATAGTGATATCTTCCCTTATATGAAAGAGTTTATAAATCATTTAACAGAGCGTAACTATCAAAATAGAAAAGTGGCTTTAATTGAAAATGGTACTTGGGCACCTTTAGCTAATAAGACTATGACAAAGATGTTAGAAGGTTCTAATGGAATTGAATACATTGAACCAAGGATAACCATTAAATCAGCATTAAGTGATGAAAATAAACAAGAACTTAAAGAATTGGCTAAAAATTTAATTGGAGATAGCCAATGTTAAAAACAGGCTTCGATAATGAAAAATATATAAAACTTCAATCAGAAAGTATTTCTAAAAGACTAAAACAATTTTCTCGTTTATATATTGAATTTGGTGGCAAACTATTTGATGATTATCATGCTTCTAGAGTCTTACCTGGTTTTATGCCTGATTCTAAAATCAGAATGTTATTGTCAATTAAAGAAAAGGTTGAGATGATACTTGTTATTAACGCGAATGATATTGAAAAACATAAGATGCGTTCCGATATTGGGATAACTTATAGTCAAGACTTATTTAGACTAATCGACGCCTTTAAAGCAGCACAACTTGCCATATGTGGTGTTGTTATTACTCAATATAACAAACAAGTCGAAGCTACAAATCTAAGAAGAAAACTTGAAAAATCAAATATTGCGTGTGCTTACCATTACAAGATAGATAATTATCCAAATGATATCGAAAAGATTTTATCTAAAGATGGTTTTGGTAAAAATGAATATTTAAAAACTAATAAAGAAGTTGTAGTTATTACTGCTCCAGGCCCTGGCAGTGGTAAGATGGCAACAGCTTTATCACAAATCTATCATGATAATTTAAGAGATATTAAATCAGGTTATGCTAAGTTTGAAACTTTCCCTGTTTGGAATTTAAAACTTAATCACCCTGTTAATTTAGCATATGAAGCAGCAACCGCAAATCTTAGCGATGTTAATATGATTGATCCCTTCCATTTGCAAGAATACAATGAGGTAGCGATTAACTATAATCGCGATGTTGAAGCTTTTCCAGTATTAAACAATTTACTTACAAGAGTAATTGGTCAATGTATATACAAATCACCTACCGATATGGGTGTTAATATGGTTGGCTATTGCATAAGCGATGATGAGGCGTGTAAAAACGCTAGTAAACAAGAAATCATTAGAAGATATTATCAAGGTTTAATTGATTATACCAAAGATAAAATCGATGATACGGTTTTAAACAAACTTGAAAATATTTTAACTAAATCTGGCGCTTGTAAGCAAGATAGGAAAGTGGCGGTAGTTGCCAATGAATTAGCTAAAAAGACTAAGGAACCAGTTACCGCTATTGAATTACCAGATGGTAGAATCGTTACTGGCAAAACTAGTAAATTAATGGGCGCTAGTTCTGCCGCCCTATTAAACGCCGTGAAAGTAGCTGCTGATTTAGAAGATATTGAATTATTTTCGCCTAAAATAATAGAACCAATACAAGAGCTTAAAACAAAGTACTTAAATGGCAATAACCCTAGACTTCATACTGATGAAGTGTTAATTGCCTTAGCTATAGGTTCAAAAACTTCTAATTCATGTCAAAAAGCACTGAACGCATTAAGTAAATTAAAATATTCAGAAGTTCATTCTACTGTAATATTAAGTGAAGTTGATATTAATACTTTTAAAAAGTTAGGCATGAATATCACAATGGATGCCATTTATCAAACTAAGAAACTTTATCACAAATCCTAGCAAAAGGACAATCTAGACAATCAGGTTTAATTGCCTTGCATTTATAGCGACCAAAGAAAATGAATTGATGGTGTAATTTCCCCCATTTAGATTTAGGGAAATAGGCCATCAATTTTTCTTCTATTGTAGATACATCATCTTCCATTTTAGCGATACCAAGTCTTTTAGAAACACGAGAAACATGAGTATCAACCGCAAAAGCTGGCACATTAAAACAATTATTTAAAATAATATTAGCTGTTTTATTACCCACCCCATTTAGCTTTAAAAGTTCTTCTTTTAAACCAGGAACCTCACCACCATAATCATTAACTAATTTTTGACTAGTAGCGATAATATTTTTAGCCTTATTTTTAGATAAGCCTAAGGGTCTTAATATCGATTCCACATCTTCGTATTTAGCGTTAGCTAATTTATAAGGTGAATCATAATTTTTAAATAAAAAAGAAGTGACACCATTAACCTTTTGATCGGTTGTTTGAGCACTTAAAATAACCGCTATTAATAGTTCAAAATTATTTTTATGATTAAGCTCGCAATGAGCATCAGGAAAAAGAATATCCAACTGTTCAATGATATAATTAGCGTTTTTCATTTCTTAATATCGATTCCACATATGCTAGATTATACTTACGATAACCCTCTGCCACCCTTATCGCATCATAGATAGAATTTTCATCATAAATATTTAATAAATCAGTAACTTTCATTCTCTCAATCGGTGTTAAAGGTTTGCTTAAAAAATCTTCTATAGTTTTATAGATATCATCGTTTTCAATTTCTTCATATTTAACAACATCAAATTCAAATATTTCATCAATTGAATAGCATATGCCCTCTTCATTAACATCGATATGTAAATAATGTTTACTAGTTAAATTAGCCAACATCTTGTCTAAGTCTTTAATGCTTACTTTTAGTTTTTCACTCAAGTAATCATAAGTGATATTAATGTTATTTTTATTAGCGAAATTAATCAATAATAAAAGTAATATCTCGTCATTTGAAATATTTAATTTATCAAAGTTAGCCAATAGCCAAGCATTTCTATCAAAATAAGGCTCGTTATATATTTTCATCTTTTATGTCCAATAAACAATATCTTTTCATCTTCAATAAAGTCATCAATAATTTCAGGTTCAAATCCAGAATTAATCAACTCTTGTTTTATATAGTCAACATCAAATACATTTTGGCTATGATGTTCTTGAATCATGCCCTCTTTAGTATAGAAAGTAAAATGTTCATTAATAGTATTTTCGTCAACATCTGAATTAATAGTCCATTGATAGAAGGTTTCATCATCTATTTGGCCTTCTTCAATATATTCTTCAGAAAATTCTGATAATCGTTTTGGATTATGCATATCAAAGATAAATCTACCGCCTGTGTTTAAACTGTTATAGACCGATTTAAACATCTTAGATAGTTCTTCTTTGTATAAATAGTTTATTGAATCGCATACACATATCACTAAATCAAATGTTTTATGCAAATCAAAATCAATCATATTTAAAATAAGATATTCGCCATTATAGTTAGCCTTGGCAACATCTTTCATTTCTTTAGAGATATCAGAAGCTACTATATCTTTGCCTTGTCTTTCTAGTATTCCTGCAAGTACACCAGAACCTGAAGCAAGCTCTAAACAGGTATTAAAATCTTCTTTATTGATATATTCTAGCCAATAATCAAAAGCATCTATATCACCCAATAGATAATCATAATATTTAGCTAGATATTCATATTCTTTTACTTCTCTATTAGATCCTTCCATAAACCCTCTAAATCATATCTTTCTCTTTCACCATCATAAAATAGATGTACTACAACGCTTCCACAATCTAATAAAAACCACTTAGATTCTCTATCGTTATGATTAGGTTTGATAATAGCGCCTTCTTTAGCACATAAATCTTCAACATAGTTAATAACCGCATTAGCCATTCTACCGTTTCTTACTGTACCAATCACAAAATAATCTAGATAAGGACTATTATCTTTAAAATTAATTACTTTAATATCTTCAACCTGTTTATCATTTAATAAATCAACAATTTTATCTTTTAATTCAATCATTACTTCTTTTTACTTTCCACTTTTCAATTAATAAATTCTTAGCTTTTTTCAAATCAGTTTTAGCCACTTCCACTACTTCATCATTGATGTGTCTATTTTCTTCTCTTTTATCGGCAATATAGACAATTAAAGACAACTTATCATTTGAATTACACATTGTATGATTATATACAGCATTTAGAATATCACAATCATGTATATGCAACTTTTCCTTTAAATAATATTTGCAAGTAAAGGAATGTTTCACCTTTTCTGGATAATCTAATTTTTCAGGATCATAATACTTTAGTATTTGGTTTTGTTCATCTAGCGTAAGCTCTTTTGTCAAATCATGAAATAAGCCTGTAATATAAGCTTTTTTTGGGTTAATATGATGATAATAAGCAAGTTCTTTTGCAAGCTTTGCCACACCTAATGTATGAATAAAACGTTCATTTGATAAATTGGTTTTAACAAGGTCGGCTAAAACTTCTTCATTATTTAAAATGAATTTTCTTGTCTTAGAATCTAATTTGTAAAAGTCATCAATTTGTTTACTCATGGAAGTATAATCTTATGTTCCTTACTTCTTCTATAGAATACCAAAGTTCTACCAATATGTTGAACTAATTCACACTTACATTTAGCACAAATTTCAATTTCTATTTCATTACTTGATGTTTCACAAGTTTTAAGAATGCTTACTTTAACAAGTTCATTAGCCTTTAAATTATCATTGATACTAATGATTAGATTTTCATTTAAACCTTCTTTACCAATCTGAAATGTACTATTTAAATTATTAGCTAAAGATCTTAAATATCTTTTTTGTTTACCGTTTAACATTACAAATTAACCTCACTTACATATACTTTTATATTATCGTTTACATGAATATTTACTTTACATTTCCCCTTGATCTTAAATATGCCAAGTCCTTTTAAATAGAAAGTACTAAACTTATCTATGTCAAACTCATGTGACTTTAAGGGAAGAAGTTTTAATTTATCATTTACGCAGTTTCTTTCAAAATAGCGATCAGCATTTTCAAGTTTTGTGCGATGAATATCAAGATTATTATTAATCATAAATTCAATCGTTGCATTTTTAATTGGTTTTATATCGACTCTTAATAAACCATTTAATACATAAGATTGATTCTCATATAATTGAAACATTTGCCTTTTAAGTGTTTTAAGTGGAAGAATCTTTTTGACATTATTATTACTTAAATGACTTAAATAAGATTCATTATCAATTAATCCTGCGGTATCAATAAAACTATAGCCATTATAATTTATTTTATTAACTTTTATTGTAGTGCCTGGATATATCGAAGTAGTTAATACACTATCTTCTAGTAATTTATTGATCAAACTTGATTTGCCAACATTTGCTCTACCGGCAAATACCACTTTCTTATATTTTGATTCTTCTAAAACTTCAAAAAATAACTCATTAAATGTTTCATCATTTTTATAAGTCAATAAGCAATTAACGTTACCACATTTCTTTATAGCTTCTGTATAAATCTTATTAATCTTTTCTTCGGTTATATTTCTTGGAAGTAAATCAATTTTATTAATGATTAATAAGATATCTTTTCCTTTAAAACAAGATAATAAATTATCTTCAGCTAAAAATAAGGCATCAAAAGGATCAACAATAACCACAAATAAGGCATCACTTATTTGTTTATAGGCATTTAAAATATCTTCATTTTTAGTATCTTCTTTATTAACTTTTGATGTATCACCATAATGAGTCAAACGAAAACATCTTTGACAATAATCAAAGTCTTCACTTGGTGCATAGCCTGGTGAATTTTTATCTACAAACTGGAGAATTTCTCCACAACCTTTACACTTTTTCATGAAGTATATACTTAAAAATCTTCCTTTCAAAATAACGATTAATGCTAGTTCTAAAACTATCACTATCAACAATTGGCTTTACATATATTGAATAAATGCCAAGTCTTTTTCCACATAATACATCGGTTAATAATTGATCACCCATGATAAATATTTTACTTTTATCAAAGCCTTTTTTCTTAATTAGATAATTACCTCTAAAAGCTAAGGGCTTAAAGGCCCAAGGTAGATATTCACAATCCAGTGCCTTAGCCACCTTAGATACTCTTTTATCGGTGTTATTAGAAAAGACAAATACTTCAAAACCTTCATCTTTTAATTTTCTTACAAAATCTTTACCGGCTTTACCAGGCAACTTTTCATAATATGGGGTAATAGTATTATCTACATCTAAAAGTACAGTATTAAAACCTCTACTTTTTAAAGCACTTATATCTAATTCATCAAATTTTTTTAAAATTTCATCAGGTCTAAAAATACTCATATTTTAAAATAAATCAGTTTGGGTATATTCTTCTTGTTTCTCTTCTTGTTTATAATATGAATCTGGTATTGAAACCATTTCTACTGTTGGAATATCAGACATATCGTCTTTAATAAAACTATAATTATCATTAACTTTAATAGGATTTGAGAAAGTTGCCTCAGGCGACATAAATGATACATCAGAAATAGGCATAATAGTCATAGGGTCATCATTAAACATCAAAGAAACATAACTTGATACATTCTTTGTGTATAAGACATCGCTAGGATTACTCTTAATTTGTTTAAATAAACGATTGCCCTTAGCGTTACGATTAGTAAATTCTAGTTCACTAAAATGGATTCGCTTAAAACCACCCTTACTAGAACATATTAGCATTTCTTTACCATCATGGTGATCATTTATCACAGCAGCTAAAGCATCGTTTTTAACATTGATACCACCAACGCCCATTGCACGAGGGGCAATATCACTTAATACTTCAAGTGAATATTTGTTGTATCTACCATCTTTTGAGATAACGATTAAATCATCATTTTCATATGCTAGACACATTGAAACCAGCTCATCACCATCTTTTAATTTGATAGAAGGAAGTGCTTTTGAAAATCTTGATACATCAAATTTAGGAATAGATGTTTTCTTAATCATTCCATTTCTTGTAGCCAATACAACAAAAGCATATGTATCAAAGTTTTTAACAATTATAGCACCTACTATCTTTTCATTTCCTTCCATCTTTACATAAGTAGAAACATGTTTACCAATTTCTTTATATTTACATTCTTGTAGTTTATAAACTGGTATATACAAATAGTTTCCTTTACTTGTAAAGACAAGTAATGTATCTAATGTTTCGCACGGTGAAACACCTAATAAAGTATCAGTTTCCTTAGAAAAAGGTAAACTATTCAAATTAGAATCATATGTGCGCTTAGAAAACCTTTTAACATAGCCATCTTTTGTAAGTGATATATAACATGCCTCATTAGGTACCATCGCCATCTTATCAATGACAATATCATCTATATCTTTTTCAATCTTAGTCTTTCGTGGTGTTATATTATTGGCATTCACTTCTTTTAATTCTTTGGTTAATACTGACTTTAGTATTTCCTTAGAACTAATAATAGATTCTAGTTCCGCAACTTCTTTCACTAATGTTGAACACTCATTTTTAAGTTGAGTAATATCAGTGCTAGATAAACGATATAATCTTAAATTAACAATAGCTTCAGCTTGTTCCTCGGTAAATAGAAAATTATTTTTTAGATTTTCTTTAGCATCTTTTTTATCAGCTGATTTTCTAATAGTTTCAATCACGCTGTCTAATATTGAAATAGCTTTAATCAAACCATCAATAATATGCAAACGAGCTTTTTTCTTGTCTCTTAAATAAACAGATCTATTAAGTACTACTTGTTTTCTAAATTCAATAAAGGCATCAAGCGCATCTGGTAAAGACAATAATGTAGGTCTATGATTTACAATAGCAATATTATTATAAGAATAATTGATTTGTAGTTCAGTATTCTTATATAGATAATTTAAAATCATTTGACTGTTAGCGTCTTTTTTTAGTTCGATAACAATCTTTAAACCATCTCTACCACTTTCATCTCTTACTTCTGATATGCCATCAATATCTTTATTAATGGCGATGTCATTAATCTTTTTTACAAGATTTGATTTAATTACCTCATAAGGAATTTCACTTACGACAATGGAGTTATTTGTTTTGCCTTCAACCACTTCACATTTTGAACGTAATACCACTTTTCCTCTACCGGTTTTAAATACATCTTTAATTGATTCTATACCTTGTACTATACCACCAGTAGGAAAATCAGGCCCCTTAACAAAGACCATTAAATCATCAAGACTACAATCTGGATGATTTAATCGATAAATAGTAGCTTCAACAATTTCATTCAAATTATGAGGAGCCATATTAGTAGCGTAACCTGAAGCGATACCTGTTGCCCCATTAACTAAAAGTAGTGGATAAGAAGCTGGAAGCACAGTTGGCTCTAAGACTGTATCATCATAGTTGTTAGTCATGGTGACTGTATTTTTATCGATATCATCCAAAAGAATTTCAGCATTTTTAGATAAACGAGCTTCAGTGTAACGCATAGCAGCAGGTGGGTCATCATCGATTGAACCATTATTACCATGCATGTCGATTAATGGCAGATTAATTTTCCAGTCTTGCGATAATCTAACCATCGCATCATAGATACTAGAATCACCATGAGGATGAAAAACACCCATGATTTGACCAACAGCCTTAGCTGACTTACGATGCGGTTTTTCAGAAGTGTTACCATCCATATACATTGAATAAAGAATTCTTCTTTGTACAGGCTTTAAACCATCTCTGGCATCAGGCAATGCTCTTTCTTGAATGATATATTTAGAATAAGCGCCAAATCTTAAAGACATGATGTCATCAAGAGATTCAGATATATTATTTTCAATAATTTCTTCTTTTTTCTTAGCCATGTCTTTCCACCTTATAATCTTCTTCCAAAGTAAAATCGATATTTTCTTCAATCCACTTTCTTCTAAGCTCTGGTTTATTGCCCATTAAAATAGAAATCTTACGCTCACATAAAGCTGCATCATCAATACCTACTTGAATTAAAGTACGCTTAGATGGGTCCATTGTAGTATCCCATAATTGATCAGAGTCCATTTCGCCAAGACCCTTATATCTTTGGATATCGTATTTTCCAGGATGAGTCTCACGATATTTATTTAATTCATCATCTGAATAAAGATAATTCATACCATCTTTTGTCTTAACACCATATAAAGGAGGCATGGCCACATAAACATGTCCCTTTTCAATAAGTTCTCTCATAAAACGATAGAAGAAAGTCAAAAGTAATACTTGAATATGGGCGCCATCGGTATCGGCATCGGTCATGATAATTACTTTATCATAATGAATATCTTCTACATCAAAGTGAGCACCTACACCTGCTCCAAGGCAATGAACAATTGTGTTTAATTCTTCGTTTTTTTCAATATCTAATAATGATGCTTTTTCAGTATTTAAAACCTTACCTCTTAAAGGAAGTATAGCTTGATATTTTGATTCACGACATTTTTTAGCACTACCACCAGCTGAATCACCTTCGACCAAAAATAGTTCAAGGCGCTTATAGTCTTTACTTTGAGCAGGTGCTAACTTACCACTTAGTATTTCTTTTGCCTTACTTGTAGACTTTTTGCCAGCCCTTGCTTCATCTTTAGCCTTTCTAGCAGCATCACGAGCCATTTGTGCACGTTGTATCTTTTTGATTAAAGTAGTCGCAAGCTCTTTATTTTCAACAAGGAAATACATAAGGTGTTCACTTACTACACTCTCAACTGCGTTTTTAGCTTCAGGTGTGCCTAGTTTACCTTTAGTTTGACCTTCAAATTGAAGCAATGCTTCAGGGATTGTTACAACAATAATGCTTGTTAAACCTTCTCTTACATCACTTCCTTCAAAGTTTTTATCTTTATCTCTTAAAAGTCCATTATTTCTTGCATAATCATTAAATGTTTTAGTGAATGCTGACTTATAACCAACTTCATGGCTACCACCATCACGTGTTCTAACCAGATTTACATAAGAAAAAGTATTTTCTTGATAGCCATCTGTATATTGAAAAGCACATTTTACGTTTATGCCATTACTTTCACCAGTAAAAATAGCTGTATCATGTAAAACATCTTTATCTTCGTGTAGATAGTCCATGAAGGCTTGTAAACCATTTTCATAGTGATATTCACATTCTTCATTATGAATATAATCTTTAACAACAATCTTAACACCTTCTAAAAGGAAAGCCTCTTCTTGAGCTCTTTCGCAAATAGTATTAAAGTTAAAAGTTGTAGTAGAAAAAATAGTGTCATCTGGCATGAAAGTAACCTTAGAACCAGTTCTATTAGTTGAACCAATTTCTTCTAGTTTGCCTATCTTTTTGCCACCATTTTCAAAGTGCATGCGATATTTTTTCTTATCTCTGCATACTTCTACTTCACACCACTTACTTAAGGCATTAACAACACTAGCACCTACACCATGTAAACCACCAGCTGTTTTATAACCACCATCACCTGAAAATTTACCACCAGCATGTAATACGGTAAAAATTACTTCTAGCGTGTTTTTACCCGACTTATGCATACCTATTGGCATACCTCTACCATAGTCAGTGACAGAACATGATCCATCTTTATTTAATTCAATAATAATTTCTTTGCCATAGCCATTTAGTGCTTCATCAATAGCGTTATCGACGATTTCCCATACTAAATGATGTAAACCCCTATTATCAACAGACCCAATATACATACCTGGTCTTTTTCTAACGGCATCTAGGCCTTCTAGTATTTCAATACTGCTATCATCATATTTATTGTCCATAGTTACCATTATACAAAAGTTTTGTTATAATTTTTTTATGAAAACTATTATATTGATATTATGGCTAGTAGTTGGCTACCTCATTGGATCTATTCCTTGGGCACTAATTATTGGCAAAACGTTTTATGGCGTAGATATTAGAACTAAAGGTTCAGGAAACCTTGGCGGAACAAATGCTGGCAGAGTGCTTGGCAAAAAAGCAGGGATTAGTGTAATACTACTTGATGCCTTAAAAGCCTTTATTGTAATGGTACTTGTAAATGCGATTTCTCCTGAATATATAAGATATGCAGGACTTGCCGTATGTATTGGACATTGTTTTCCACTCTTTGCTAACTTCAAGGGTGGCAAAGCTGTTGCTTGTTCAGCTGGTTATATCTTGGGATTAGCATTATTTGTAACGCATGATTTTATCTTTACATTCTTATATCCAGCTCTTGTGTTTGTGATTGTATTATGTCTTACTAAGTATATGTCGCTAGCTTCTATGTCAGGACTTACAATGGCAACCATAATGGGTTTTCTTACTTATAAAGATAATTCATTAGCAACTTGCGTATTACTTCTAACCTTATTTGTAATATTTATGCATAGAGCCAATATTGTTAGATTAATACATGGCAATGAAAGCAAAGTAAAGTTTATAAAATAAGATCTTAAGATCTTATTTTTTTAATGTTCAAGTAAAGCTTCCATAGAACAACCAAGAGTTTTAGATAAACAATAAAGTGTTTCCCCACTTGCCTTATTTATATTCTTATTTCTTTGTTCATACATTTGAATAGAACGTAGACTAACACCTGATAATTTAGCAAGCTTACTTTGAGAAACACCATATAATAAACGCATTCTTTTTAAATTGGTATCAACTAGTG